>NZ_JBSHAQ010000033.1:105080-109084 GCF_053611585.1 Streptomyces sp. NPDC054794
GGCCGCGGGGGACAAACGGGGCCCCGCGGGGTGCGGCCGGACCCACGGACCGGCCGCACCTTCGGATCAGGATCAGGCCTCGTCGGCGGCGGCGGAGACCGTGGTCTTCTTCGCCGTCGACTTCGCGGCGGCCGTCTTGGCGGTCTTGGCCGCCTTCTTGGCCGTCGTCTTCTTCGCCGCGACCGTCTTCTTGGCCGCGGTCTTCTTGGTGGCGGCCTTCTTCGCCGTGGCCTTCTTGGCGGTCTTGCGGGCCGCCTTCTTGGCCGGAGCCGCCTCCTCGGCCTCCGCGGAGACCTCGGCGACGGCTGAAGCCTCGGCGACGGCCTCGTCCGTCGCGGCCGACGGGACGACCGTGACGGCCGTCTCCTCGGACGCGGTCGGCGCGGTGGCCTTGCGCACGGCACGGCGGCGCGGGCGGGCCGGAGCGGCGGCCTCGGCGGGCGCCTCCTCGACCGGGGCCTCGGCCTCGGGCTGCTCGACCGGGGCCGCCACGGCGGGCGCGGTCTCGGGGACCGTCACCACGGCCGCCTCGGCACCCGCCGGGGAACCGGCCGGTGCGGAGACCTTCCGGGTCGCACGGCGACGCGTACGGCCCGTCGGCGCGGCCTCCTCGACCGCCGTGACCACCGGGTCCTCGACGGCCACGGGCTCGGCGTGCGCCTCGGCGGCGGGCTCCGGCAGCACCGGACGCCCGGCCTCCTCGGCGGCCGTGACCGACTGCGCGGTCGGCACCGCGGCGGCCTGCGCCACCGGGCCGTCCGCCTTCGGGCCCTTCACCGACTCCGCCCTGGGCGCACCGGCCGGAGCCGAGGCCCGGCGGCTCGCCCGGCGGCGCGAACGGCCACGCGTGGCCGCCGCCTCCGCCTCGGCGATGCTGCTGTACAGCTCCTCGTCCGGCGCGAAGTCGGGCGCGGGCAGCGCCACCGGCTCGGCGGCCTCGGCCGCGACCTCGGCGACGGTCTCCGGCTCCGGCTCGACGGCCTCGCCGGTCTCCACGGCCGCCGCGGCGGTCTCGTGCTCGTGCGGCTGCCCGTCGCCACCGCGACCGCGCTTCTTGCGCTTGCCGCCACCGCCCGCGGCGGTCGGCTGCTCCATGTGCACGATGACGCCACGGCCGTTGCAGTGGACGCAGGTCTCGGAGAAGGACTCCAGCAGGCCCTGGCCGACCCGCTTGCGGGTCATCTGCACGAGACCCAGCGAGGTCACCTCGGCGACCTGGTGCTTCGTACGGTCCCGGCCCAGGCACTCGAGGAGGCGCCGCAGCACCAGGTCGCGGTTCGACTCCAGGACCATGTCGATGAAGTCGATGACGATGATGCCGCCGAGGTCACGCAGCCGCAGCTGACGCACGATCTCCTCGGCCGCCTCCAGGTTGTTGCGGGTGACGGTCTCTTCGAGGTTGCCGCCCTGGCCGGTGAACTTGCCGGTGTTGACGTCGACCACGACCATCGCCTCGGTCCGGTCGATCACCAGCGAACCGCCGCTGGGCAGCCAGACCTTGCGGTCCAGCGCCTTGGCGAGCTGCTCGTCGATCCGGTAGGTGGCGAAGACGTCGACCTCGGAGGTCCACTTCGACAGCCGGTCAGCGAGGTCCGGGGCGACGTGCGAGACGTACCCGTGGACGGTCGACCAGGCGTCGTCGCCGCTGACGACGACCTTGGAGAAGTCCTCGTTGAAGATGTCGCGCACGACCCGGACGGTCATGTCCGGCTCGCCGTACAGCAGCGAAGGCGCGCTCGAACTGCCGCCGTTCTTCGACTTCTTCCGGATGTCCTCCCACTGCGACTGCAGCCGCTCGACGTCCCGGCGCAGCTCGTCCTCGCTCGCGCCCTCGGCGGCGGTGCGCACGATGACGCCCGCGTCCTCGGGGACGATCTTCTTGAGGATGGTCTTCAGCCGGGCGCGCTCGGTGTCGGGCAGCTTGCGGCTGATGCCGGTCATCGAGCCCTCGGGGACGTACACGAGGTAGCGGCCCGGGAGGGAGACCTGGCTGGTCAGGCGGGCGCCCTTGTGGCCGATCGGGTCCTTCGTCACCTGGACGAGCACCGACTGACCGGACTTCAGGGCGGACTCGATGCGACGCGGGCCGTTGGCCATGCCCAGCGCCTCGAAGTTGACCTCACCGGCGTAGAGGACCGCGTTGCGGCCCTTGCCGATGTCGATGAAGGCGGCCTCCATCGAGGGCAGCACGTTCTGGACCTTGCCCAGGTAGACGTTGCCGACGTACGAGGTCGACTGCTCCTTGTTGACGTAGTGCTCGACGAGCACGCCGTCCTCCAGGACGCCGATCTGCGTACGGTCGCCGTTCTGCCGCACGACCATCACGCGCTCGACGGCCTCGCGGCGGGCCAGGAACTCGGCCTCGGTGATGATCGGAACGCGACGGCGTCCCTGCTCACGGCCTTCCCGGCGGCGCTGCTTCTTGGCCTCCAGACGGGTCGAGCCCTTGATGGACTGGACCTCGTCGGACGGCTCGGACGGCTTGCGGGGCTCACGGACCTTGACGACCGTGCGCTCCGGGTCGCCCTCGTCGGGCTCGGTGTCGGCGGCGCTGTCACCGGCACGGCGACGACGGCGCCGGCGGCGACGGCTGCTGGCGGAGGAACCGGAGGCCTCGTCGCCGTGGTCCTCCTCGGCGTCCTCTTCCTCCTGCTCGGCGGTGTCCTCGACGTCCTGCGCGGCCTGCGCGGCGGCGAGTTCGTCGGACTCGGCGTCCGGGCCCTCGCCGGCCTCGCCGTCCGCCGCCTCACCCCGGCGACGGCGACGGCCGCCGCGCCGACGACGGCGACGCGAGCCGGTCTCCTCGGCCTCCTCGCCCTCGGCGAGGTCCTCGACGGACTCCTCGGGCTCCTCGGGCTCCTCGGCCTCTTCCGGCTCCTCCGGCTCCTCGGCCTCCGCCTCCTGGGCGGCGGGGGTCTCGACGGTCTGGGTCTGAGCCTCTGCCTCGTCGCCGTACCCGGCACCCCGGCGGCGACGGCGGCGGCGCGCCCCGGCCTGCTCCTCGGGGAACTCCTCGGTCTCCTCGACCACGGCCGACTCGGCAGCGGCCTCGGCCGCGGCCCGCTCCGGGGTCTGGAACCTCGGCTCGGCGAACACGGGCGCCTGGAACACGGCCACGGCGGGCCGTGCGGGACGGCGCGGGCCCTCGGCCTCGGCGGCGGGCTCGGCGGCGGGCTCGGTGGCGGGCTCGGTGGCGGCCGGCTGCTCGGGCTGCCCGGGCTGCGGCGCGGGCTCGGAGAACCCACCGGCGGCCCGGCGCACGGCCCGACGCCGGCCACGACGCGGAGCGGCACCCTCGGTGTCCTCGGCGGCGGCCTCGACGGCGACCGGGGCGGGCTCGGCCGCCGCCACGGGCTGCTCGGCGGCCACGGGGGCCTCCTCCTCGGCGGCGGGAGCACCGCCGGGCGCGGACACGCGGCGCGTGGCACGGCGCCGGGCGCGACGCGAAGCGGCCTCCTCGCCGGCCTCGGGGGTCTCCGCTGCTTCGGCGACCGGGGCGGCCTGGACCGGCTCGGTGACCTCAGCGACCTCAGCGGTCTCGGTGGTTTCGACGGCCTTCGGCGCACCGGCGGGCGCGGAGGCGCGGCGGGTGGCACGACGGCGCGTGCGCGGCGCGGCCTCCTCCACAGGCGCGGGAGCCTCGACGACCTCAGCCGTCTCTTCGGCGGCCGGGGCAGCGGTCTCAGCGGTCTCGGCAGCCGTGACGACGGTCTCGGCGACCTCCGCGGCCGCGGGCGCACCGGCCGGTGCGGACGCACGGCGGGCGGCACGACGACGCGTACGCGGCGCGGCCTCCTCCACAGCGGCGGGCGCCTCGACGACCTCAGCCGTCTCTTCGGCGGCAGCGGTCTCAGCCGTCTCAGCGGCCTCGACCGGCTCGGGCGCGTCGGCGGGAGCCGACACTCGGCGGGTGGCACGACGGCGCGTACGCGGCGCGGGCGCGGCCTCCTCCACGGCGGGCTCCTCCTCGGCGGCCGGGGCGGTCTCGACGACCTCGGCGGCCG
>NZ_JBSHAQ010000034.1:0-107615 GCF_053611585.1 Streptomyces sp. NPDC054794
AATCGTCGTGGTTGTCGAGGGGACGGGGAGTGGCTGGGGGAATAGACCTTTTCTTCCTGGGGACGCGTGGGGGGGCCCGGGTGCCGTACCGGCACCCGGGCCCCGAGCTTTCAACCACCATCTACCGGCACACCGTGCCGGCCTTCTGTGTCCGCAGGTTCCGCCTGGGAGGGCGGGGCTGCGGGGATCGCGTATGCGTGACCGGGGACCACCTTCCAATCCGGGGTCTGCGATACCCGGGCGGACTCCTTCTCGCCCGGGCGATCCTGATGGCGTTCTGCTCCTTACCTTTGGTTACTCGGGCACTGCTCACGGCCGCTGCGGGCCGCGTCCTACTTGACGTGCCTGCACGGCAGTTCGTGTCTGCCGTGCCCACTTCGACTTCCTGAGTACGACAAGACGGTAACCCCGTGACGCACCAATGTCTACTTCCGCCGCGATAGATTTTCTTTATGGATGGTGGGTGGAGTTCTGTCGTAAATACACGCGAAAGAGTGATGCCCCGGGTTATCTCCCAGCTCGGCGGGCACACGCTGAGCCGGACAGCCCAACCGATCCAGGCTGGGGGGCATGATCGAAATGGAGGCGACACGCACGCACGCGCGTGGGGCTCCTGTCGTTGTCGAGGGTGGCAGACCCTCCGACGTCGCTCGGGCCCGTGCTGCCGACCCGGACCTTCGTCGAAGGTCTGGATCCGGCTCCGGTCGCCGAGGCGCGGAAACACTCGCTCTTGTGGTGTCCGGGCTCGCTACCAACGCCCTGCGCCATGGCGGTGGCCGCTACACCCTCAGCCTTGGCGCCACTGCCGATGCGGTGCACGTCGCTGTCAGTGACCCCAGCCCCGCCTCCCAGCCTCCGTAGGGAACGCGCCCTTGACCTCAACGATGGCGCCGGCGGGTTCGGATGGCCCATGGTTCGCCTCCTGGCCCACACGGTGAACCTCACTCCCGACCCCGGACGGGGCAAAACGATCGACGTCCGCCTCCCGCGGTGACGGCGACCGAAGGGTCACCCGCGGATGACTGATATTGATTTTGAAGAATGGCGAGCCTCGGCCGGCTTGCCAGGGCCTGTTGCGGCGTGAGGTCCCTCTTCGTGCGTTGGAGTTGCGTGTCGGTCAGTGGGGGCGGCGCTTGTGGCCCTGGCCGAGTTCGTGAGGGTGTCGAGCCGGACGGCGAGGTCGGGGTGG
The DNA here is from genome assembly GCF_053611585.1 of Streptomyces sp. NPDC054794. Classification (NCBI taxonomy): domain Bacteria; kingdom Bacillati; phylum Actinomycetota; class Actinomycetes; order Kitasatosporales; family Streptomycetaceae; genus Streptomyces; species Streptomyces sp. NPDC054794. Next base: position 1,190 of record NZ_JBSHAQ010000034.1, read on the forward strand.
GCGGTTGTCAGCTGGGGGCGGGTGGCGCTGAGGGGGTGGATGAGGGCGGCGGGGTCGTCGTGGGCGAGGGCCGCGTGGAGTTGGCTGAGCGGGTGGTGGGCGGCGGGGAGGTCGGTGAGGGCGGTGATCTGGCCGGCGATGCGGCGCAGTTCGGCTGCGTTGCGGCGGGCGCAGGTGGCGACGGTGCGTTCGGCGGCGCGCCGTTCGCGGGTGGCCTGGACGCGTTGTTCGCCGGTGGTTCCGGCGGGGCCGGGCCGGTTGCGCAGGTAGCGGCGTTCGGCGGCCTTGCGGCTGGCGACGCCGAGGGGGGTGGGCGAGTTTGGTGAACCTCGAGCCGCACTATCGTCCGCATCTGCTGCTACCGGGCTTCTGGTCCGGTCAGTTCGGCGTGAATATCAAGTCCGTCGGGGTGCCGCCTTTCGGTGATGAGATCGTCTTCACCCAGGGCTCGGTCGAGGAGCGTCGTTTCGCCGCCGCCTACGGTCACCGGGGCCGCATTGTCGCGGCCGTCACGTTCGATCACGGCAAGTGGCTGGAGTACTACGGGAAGCTGATCGAGAAATCCGCTCCCTTCCCGCCTCCACCGCCGGGCTGGGACCACCCGCCCGACATGAAGCCGGTGCCGGCCGAGTTCCCGGACCCGAGGGTCCCGACGGCGGTCCCCGACGTCGTCCTGACCGGACACGCCCCGAGCGAGCGGACGGCCGAGTTCCGGCCGCGCCGTCACTGACGCGCTCGCCGGGCCCAGCCTGTAGATGCCGGTCGAGCACTTTCCCCTGCAACGCGCCAACGAGGCTTACCAGCTCCTGCACGACGGCAGGATCCAGGGACGCGCCGTCATCACCCCTCACGTGTGAATGCCGTCGTCAACCCGAACGGGACACCACGACTGTGCCTGGCCGCCGGCATCGGGCGGTCCGGTGGAAACGCCCCCGGCTCTCGCAGGACGGAGGAGCTTGCCCGGAAATACCTCATGCGCCACGGCCCTCTGGCCTTTCCGTCGAGCGACATGAGGCTGATCGGGTGACGATGGGAATGTAGTGACGTGATCACGCTGCTCACAGAAGGAGGTAGGTGCCATGACATATCCTTCCGATTCTTCCGGTTCCGTTCCGCCACGTGGCACCGAACCACAAGAGGGCCCTGAGGCCGAAGGCATCGCCGTCCTGGCGAACATGGGCTGGCAGTTCCTGCTCACCATGGGCCTCGCCACCATCGCCCTGGGCGTCATCGCCCTGGTCTGGCCGGGCGAGACGCTCCGCGTCGTCGGCGTGCTCTTCGGCGTCTACCTGCTGGCCACCGGTGTCTTCCAATTCGCCGCGGCCTTCGGCACCCACGTCGCCCGGCATCTTCGCGTACTGCACTTCATCACCGGCGCGGCCTCCATCCTGTTGGGACTGGTCTGCCTCCGGGGCCCCCTCGAGTCGGTCTTTCTGCTCGCCCTGTGGATAGGCTTCAGCTGGCTGCTTCGGGGCACCTTGGAGACGGTCGCGGCGGCCTCCGATCAGACCATGCCGGCGCGCGGCTGGCACGTGGCCTTCGGCATCATCGGCACCATGGCCGGCATCGTGATGATCGTCATGCCGTTCGCCTCCATCGCGACACTCACGCTGGTAGTGGGCGTCATGGCCATCGTCGTCGGCCTGACCGAAGTGGTCCGTGCCATCAGGACGCGCGTTGAGATCGGCCATCTGGCTGCCGGCACGGCCCCCCAGCGGCGCCCCATGTTCCACGCACGTCCGCACCCCCAGCGCTGACCGGCGGAGCCGGATCGACCGGACGCGGCGAGCAGCGACATCGCGCGACCTCCGCGGGCCGTCGGCCGGCGAGTGGTCCTTCACGCTCATCGCAGTGGGCGCGGCCGTGGTGGCGACGCTGGCGTCGTACGGCGTGCCCAACTGGCGGGGGCGGTCTCGGGCATCGGCTCATTCATCAGGGCCGCACTCACGTTCCGCCCGAGCCGCAGAAGTGGAGAAGCCTTCCCGGTGTGACCACCGCAGCGGCAGCCCAGGTGTTCGGTCAGTCCGACGTCCAGGGCCCGCTCGAACACGGACCGGGTGAGGGCGGTCAGGAGCCCGCCCTCACCCGGGTCCTCGCTGTCTGCCAGGTCACGTCCGTTCAAGCTGTGCTCTGCACCCCCGACCGGCCTGTCCACGATCTTTCGGCTGATGGAGAAAGGCGCAGTCGTCGGCCTGAGCGAACTCCTCGCTGCGCTGGTGGCGGCCGGATTCCATGAGGCCGTTATTTGGGAGCGTCGGACCGGTCGGCGTTCTCGGGGCTGTTGTCCGTCCGTGTCGGCAGCCCCAGTGGCCGACCGTCGCGGTGAGCCCAGATGTCACCGAGGACGACTTGGATGATGCCGGTGATGGGAATCGCCAGCAGGGCACCGAGTATCCCGGCGACTTCGGCGGCGATCAGGGTGGCCAGCAGCACGGTGAGGGGGTTGAGTTTCACCGTCCGAGACAGGACGACCGGTTGCAGGAAGTGGTTTTCAACCTGCTGGTAGACGATGAAGAAGATGATGGCTCCGATGCCGGCCGGCAGGGAGTGGACGAACGCCACCGCGGAGGCGACGACAGCTCCTATGGTGGCTCCCACCAGGGGAATGAGGTCGGTCACGGCGACGAAGAGGGCCAGCAGGCCGGCGAACGGCACTCCGGAAACCAGCAGCACGACGTAGGTCAGAAGCCCGCAGATGACGCTGATCAGCAAGTTCCCTGTCAGATAGCCGTTGACGGTACGGGCGCACGCGGCTCCAACGCGGCGTATGCGGGCCGCGGGCGCCTCGTCCACGAGGGCCAGGGACCGGTCTATGGCCTTGGGACCCTCCAGCACCATCAGATAGGCCAGCACGAAAATGGTGACAATGCCTGCCGCGGTGCTCACGGCACTGCGGATGAACTTCAAGGCGGGCGTGCTCAGTCCGGTGGCGAACGCGTGAATCTGTGCCTGATGCTGCTGGACATACTGCAGAGCGTGCGTCCGTTCCAGCAGGTTGCCGACTGGCCCGCGGCCGGCCTGGGCGTCCCTGATCATCGCGGGCAGACGACCGGCGAACCGGCTTCCCTCCTGGGCCAGGGGGATGACGAACAGGGCGATCACCGCGCCGACGGCCGCGGCCGCAGCCAGGAAGACCAGCAAGGTGGCCACCGACCGTCGGCACCGCGGCACCCGTCGCTGCAGCGCCTCGACCGCCGGATGAATTGAGACGGCCAAGAACACCGCGATGACCGCCCAGATCAAGACTCGGCGAGCCTGGACCACCAGCTCAAGTATGACGTAGGTGGCGAGCACCAGACCGATCGTGGCGAGGATGGTCCGCACCGGAACCGAACGCGTCGCCATGGGCATCGGGTGCCCAGACCGGTCACGGGAAAACGAGAAGACTTCCTCGCTCGGTGGGTTATATTTCCCGCAATGTCCTATTTGACAGCCTTTGACATGGGCTGCGGGCGGGCCCCTCCAGCCGCCAGGGAAGTAGGCAGAGGCAACCAGCGGATGCCTCGGTCGTCCCCAGTAGATCGCCCTCGAGGCGGCAGTGTCCGGCTACGGCGGTGCTGGATACCAATCGCTGGACCGCCGGTAACGTCCTGGGCGTTGTCGCCGCGATCGGCTGGCGCTGGAGAAAGCCCCGGTCGGCCTTTCATCCCTATGCCGTGGATGCAAAGCGCACGCGGTAAGGAGATCCCCCTGACCTGACCTGACCTGACCTGAGCGTTTTTGCAGGTCAGGTCCTTGTGGTCCAGGTGCGTCGACGCTGTTGGTCATACGCGTGTGATAGCAGGTGAGAGGTGAGGAACTCCCGTCGGCCGGCTCCGGCGGGGGTTTCTGTGTTCGGTGATGGGCCTGGTGCGTGGTGTTCGACGCGGTCTTGGTGTGCTCCGGCGCGCCGTTCTCGACGGCGCAGGGATGTCCCCGGGGCACCGCGAGGTGTATGCCGGGCAGCGCGTGAGCGTGTGTTCGGGAAGGCGTCGGCGCGGACGGGGGAGACGGGGGAGTGCCGTACTGCTTGGGTGCCCGGGCGTTTAGGTTGACGTTGAACCTCTGTAGCGGTCCGGTCGACAGATTCTGCGAGTGGACTTCACGACATGCCCCAGTGTGACGAGACCGATGCCTATGGCGAGGAACGAGGGCGAGTGAAGGTTCCAACTGACCAGCATCAGTAGGGCTCTTGCTCCCCAGACTCTTGGTTGCCGCGCTCGTTGCTGCATTGGCCCGGCATGCGGCCGAGAAGTAGAGCGTGGACTCCGAGGACTGCCCTCGGTGGAGCCCCGCACGCCGCCGGCTGCCATCAGCGCCCGCGAAACGTCCGCAGCGAGTCGGCAGCTCAGGGGCGGGGGTGTGGGGAGAGCCATTGCTGGAGTTGGCGATGGCGGAACTGGTAGGCAGAGCCGGATAACCGCAGCATGCCTGCCTCGGCAGCCCAATACGTGTGCTACTACGGCGGACGCACCACCCTGAAGGTCGGCAACACCGAAATCGTGGCGCGCAAGATCAGCAGTCTCATCCGGTGCGACGTACACCGCATCGAGGCCGCCGATGCTTACCCGCGCGGGACTACGACGAGACCGTCCGACGCGACGTTAGCGAACAAGACGATGACGCGCGCCCGGCTGTCAAGGGCCGACTGCCCTCACTCGACGGCTACGACACCGTTCTCCTCGGCAGCCCCATCTGGAACGTCCGGGCGCCCATGATCATGATCATGTTCACCGAACAGCTGGACTTCCGCGGCAAGACCGTCGTCCCGTTCACCACGCACGCCATGAGCGGCCTGGGCACGACCGCACGCGACTATGCACGCTCCTGCCGCGGCGCGACGATCGCCGAGGGCCTCGCAGCGCGCGGCGAAGAAGTCGCTGACGCCGACACCGACGTCGAGACGTGGCTCCGCGACTGCGGACTCACCCGCTCGTAACAGAGTGGCGCGGTCCGCCGCATCGACATGGGTCTGCTTGTCGATGCCCATCACAAGGTTTACCGCGTGGGATGAGGCCGCTGCCGGCGCAGCGGCCGTCAGCCGAAGGACAGCTCGCGGAAGGCGATACGGACGTCCGTGAGGGGCTGACGGCCGCGGCTGTAGTGGAGCTTGTTGGTCAGGAGCACCGCCCTTGAGGTGGGTGCCGGTCTCCTGGTCGAGTTCGGTCGGGGTACACCGTGAGGCGATCTCGATGGGCAGCGGCCCGAAGCGGTCGTATCCATGCCCAGCGGCTGCCACGTCCACTCCGTCGCGAACTGGTCGAGGCGCTGGCCGGATAGATGCTCGGCGAGGTAACCGAGGATGAGGGCCGCTCGGTCGGTGTACTCGACGGCCTCACCGGGTGAGCGGTGCAAGGCTTCGTGGAGGACTCCGTCACGAACGTCTTGCGGGTCCGTGCTGGTAGAGGTTTTTGAGCTGGGCTCGCAGCGGGACACCGGCGGTGTGGGGTAGCAGCTCGCGGGCAGTCACGACCCCGAGCGGGTGGCCGTCGACTTCGGACCAGAGGGTGCTGGGCGGGGTGTCGAGGTCCGAGCTTGCCTTCCTCCCAGAAGGCACCGATCGAGGCCCGCACCGCGAGAATCTTTGTCCGGCTGGCGGCATCGAAAATGGTGTCGGGCCGCATCGGCGCGCCTGGGGCATTGGGGTCGAGCACTCCAGTGGAGCCGGAGGCGCGGATGTCGGCAGTGTCACCTACGGCCCACACGGCGCCTGGGAGGACCGCCTTGTCGCGGACGCCTTCGCTCAAGAGTTGTTCGATGCTGTCGATGCGGTACGTCATGGTCTCCCCGTTCACCGTGTGCATCCCGCCGGGTCAGCCTAGTGACGCGGGCCTCGGAGTACCTGTGGGCCGGCGCAGCATCCAGGAGAGGATCGGGTCACTGTCGATCTTCTTGTCCGTGAGCTTCTTGCCTTCCTCGATGACGGACTCCGAGCTGTCGCTGGCGAGCTCAACTCGGTAAGGCAGGCCGGTGATGACCTTCTTGTCGGTGGTCAAAGATCCTGGCGTCGCGGAGATCACGCTCGGTTCCGGCGCTGGGCGCCGCTGTGCCGACGGAGCCCGTCGGTGTGGCGGGCGACGTCATTGACGCGCGTCGCGAGGTCGGGGTGGTCGGACGCCAGATACGGGTGCGTGACCGTCAGGGGGCCGACGAGGGCGGCGGTGTCGTTGTCGGCGAGGGTGGCGGTGAGCTCGGCGAGTGGGGTGCGGGCGGCGGCGGGGAGGTCGGTGAGCGCGGTGATCTGGCTGGCGAGCTGGCGCAGGTCCGCGGCGTTGGCACGGGCCCAGGCGGTGGCGGTGCGGTTGGCGGCGCGGCGGTCGCGGGTGGCCCGTACTCGCTGCTCGCCCGTGGACCCCGGGTTTCCGGGGCGTACGCGCAGGTAGCGGCGTTCGGCGGCCTGGCGGCTGGAGACGCCGAGGTGGTGGGCGAGGTCGGCCCAGCTGGCGCCCGCCTCCCGGGCCGCTTCGATCAGGCCCGGTTCCCACTCGGCGAGCTGATCGCGCGCTTCGCGGAGCAGCAGGAGCGCGGCGAGTGCCTGCTCGGAGCCGGCCTGGACGGGCTCGGAGTGGTCCCTGTCCCGCGATGTCCGGGCGGTGCGCAGGGCCTGGATCGTGTTCAGCGCCGCGGCGGCGGTGAGGAAGGACGTGGGGGTGAGACCGCGGGCGCGGGGGGTTGGCTGATCGTCAACGGCCATGGAGCCTCCAAACCTGCGGTGTCGTCATCTCGACGATGCTCTATACGTCATCACTTGGATGACATGTCACAATGAGATCAGGTGAATCGCATTGGCAGCAACGCGCCTGACCTGAACACTGGAGGTGTTTCACGATGTTGATGCGCACCGATCCGTTCCGTGAGTTTGATCGACTCACTCAGCAGCTCCTGAACACGACCGGCACCTGGTCGCGGCCGTCGGCGATGCCGATGGACGCCTACCGTGAGGGCGAGGTGTACGTGATCGCCGTCGACCTGCCCGGCGTCTCCGCGGACGCGATCGACATCGACGTCGAGCGGAACATGCTGACCGTCAGGGCCGAGCGTCGACCCGTCACCAAGGCGGACGACGTGCAGATGGAGCTCGCCGAGCGGCCTCTGGGCGTCTTCTCCCGCCAGGTCGTGCTGGCCGACACCCTGGACACCGAGCACATCAGGGCGGACTACGACGCGGGTGTGCTGACCCTGCGGATCCCGATCGCCGAGCGCGCCAAGCCCCGCAAGATCGCCATCGGCGGCGGCTCCGCGCACAAGGAGATCAGCGGCTGAAGCCCCCTCCCAGCCGCGCCGGAGGACGGGGAGACGACCTCCCCTGCGGCCGCCCTGTCCTCGGCTCGCCACCACACGCGCAAGGGAGCAGCCATGGCCATGCGATGGGAGGCGTTCCTGGATCAGGTCGAGGAACACGGAGCGTACGAGACCAGCGAGGAAGCCGAGCGGGCGGCTCGCACCGGTGCTGGCGCTGCTGGGCGCGCACTTGGTGGGCGAGGTACGGGCGGAACTGGCTGCCCACTGGAGGCAACCGCGTCACCGATGATTCCCCAGCAGGAGCCGCGCCGGCCCACCGTGGGCATGACGTTTGAGCAGATGCTGGAAAGAGTGCGGTACGAAGGCGCGTACCCCACCCGCGCATTAGGCCGAGGTGTCCGTGCGCGCCGTCCTGGCCGCCCTCGGGCGCCAGCTCACGGGCGATGAGCGCGTGGAGCTCGCGGCCAGGCTGGCGCACGAGGCCGCCGTCACCCTGACATCCGAGATCCCCGCCACCTAACCCGTCACCGGCTGGGGCTTCGTCAAGGACCTGGCGTCCCGCGCCGGCGGCACGGCAGCCACCGCCTGCTGGGACACCGGTACCGTCCTTTGCATCGTGGCCCTGCTGTTCGGTTGAGGGTGTACTGGCTGCGCCGTTTGGCCTGGTGCCGGCGCAGGTAGCCGGCCTGTTCGAGGTCGTCGAGGATGGCCCGGACCCGTCCGTTCGGTGATGCAGCCGGACGTTCGGGTCCCGGGCGATGGCCATGGCGAGCGCGGGGTTGTTTGAGGTGACGGGGTCGGACCCTTCCCCGATGGGGGTGAAGAGTGCGAGCTGGCGGTCGTTTAACCGAGGCCAAGAGGGCGTGGCGATCGTCGTACCGCTTGTCACCGACGGGCACGATCATGCGCCGCGCGGGCCGAATCACGGCGGCAAGCCGGGAAATCCGGACCACGGCAGCATCGGCGCAGCTGTGCTGGCAGCCACCACACCAGGAACAGCAACAGCACACCGAGGACATCGAAGACGGTCGGCCGACACCAATCGCTCACGGAAACCGGTGCGCTCCATGCTCGCTTCGGTTCAGGCAAGCGGTTACTCGAGCCGCCGCTCTGGTTGTTCCTCGTCCTCGTCGGGCAAATGAACATCGCCGACCGCGATGTTGACCTCGACAACTTCCAGACCGGTCATCCGCTCGATGGCGGCGATCACGTTCTCCCTGACGTCGCCCGCGACATCGATGATGGAGACGCCGTACTCCACGACGATCTCCAGGTCGACCGCGGTCTGTACCTCGCCGACCTCGACCTTCACCCCGCTGGTGACGGACTTCCCGCCGGCACCGGGCATACGTTCGCGCATCGCCCCCATGCCACGGGCGAAGCCACCGCCCATCGAGTGGACGCCTGGCACATCCCGGGCCGCCATCCCGGCGATCTTCGCCACCACGCCGTCGGCGATCGTGGTACGGCCACGCGATCCCGGATCGCTTCCGCGCGGCACCCCCGCACTCTTCCCGCTGCGCTCGCCCAGTGACACCGCGCGAGGGGTCTCGGGCCGGTTCGGCAGTCCGCTATCCGTCATCTTCGGTCACCACTTTCCGACGCACAGGCGGCCTGTCGTGCCCCTTCCTTCACGTTAACGGCGAGTGCCCGACGTCGCTCAGGCAAGGGGCATGCGAGCGATGCCAGGCACGGCGCCAGCAGGCGGTGGTACGCCACGCAGAAGGGCAGGTCGGGTGGGCGGTCGGGCCGCCCTACCGGACGCGGGGCCTGCGGCTGCGCCCCATCCGCGTTCTGAGGAGGACAAGGTCGGCGATGAGCACCATCACCCCGATGATCACCAGGTAGAGCGTGTCCCTGCCGAGCGCCCCGATGACGCCGAGCGCAACCGCCACGATGAGCAGCAGAAGAAACAGCACCACGTCAGCCTCCCGGCGTCAGCGGCGGGCCAGTCGCTGTCCGCCGTCCACGTGGACGGCGGACTGATCTCTCGGCCCTTCGGGTCAACGACGTCGCAGTTGCGTCACCCGCGAAGATCGGCCGAGTGGATCACACCTTCTCCCTGTGGCATGTGCCGGTGACGCAACGGCCCCGGCGTATACACACCGGGGCCGCCCTTCCGGGTCGTTGCACGTGAGAGTGCACCGGCCCAGTCACCAGGGTATGCCCAGGATGCCATTTCGGTCATACGGGGGCATGGCCGTCATGTGACCGGCCGGAGCCCTGAGGGCGGCCAGTGCCGTGTCAGTCGCTGTCCTTCTCCTCGGTCTCCATGAGCTGGAGCCCCTTGTGCAACAGTGTGACCATCGCGGGTGTGTTTCCTCGCGCCCAGTCGACCTGGATCAGTCCCTCGGCCGCCAGGTACGTGCAGGCGGCGGCCAGATCCTCCTCGGGCATGGCGAGGTGTTCGCGCAGCTGCGCCCCGGTGAGGCCGAGGAGGCGATTGCCTTCGACGGTCTCGTACAGGGTCTTCATGATCGCCTCGCGATAGTGCTCCCGCTCGTGCAGCGTCGCCATGGTCGCCTGCCTCTCGTGCCGGCACTGACGGAAACCCGTACGTCTGGGGCGGTGTCCTCCTGCCCCGCTGAGAGGCATGCTCCTCAGATTTCGTCCGGCTGTGTGTGATCGTCCCGGGAGGACTGGCTGGTCAACAGCCAGGAGCGCACCGGCTCCGTCATGCGCGTGGTGTCCACGGTGAGGTGGAGGCGTGTTCCACCGTCGGGGCCTGCGGGGTAGCTGCGCGCTTCTGTGGCGGCGAAACAACGGCGGAGAATCTCCGCGACATGGCGAGCCGCCTCCGGGTCCGCGGCGACGATACGAACCTCCGCGTGCCCGGCGGACGGCAGTTCCAGTGACTTCAAGGTGACCCCTTGCTCATTCAGGACGACGTGCATCACGGGCGACGTGCCGGTGGGTGTGACAGCCGTTGCCCCTCACCCGCCCCTGGCTGGAAGCAGGTCTGCGTCATCAGCGGCTCCCCTCTCGATGCTCACGATGTGTGGCGTCGGCAGGAGGACCCTTCGGCACGGCGGCACGTGGGCTCTTACGGGTCCGCCGACCGATTCCCGGTAGGGCGTCGCTGTAGTGGAACGCCCCCATCCTTTCGTCATGCTGCGCGTTGAGCCGGTGGATCAGGAACATTCCTGCGATGATCACGAAGGTGATCACGGCGACGGTGACGGCTGTCTCCACGTCCTCACCTCCTCAGAGCGGAACTGAAGATCCCGATCGCGGCTCCGTCCGCCGAAGCGGCTCCGCCGTCGGTCTCCCATTCCTCTTCCCGGCTCTGAGCCTCTGCCGCGTCGTCGCTGATGGCCTCGTCGGTCATCAGACCGCTGGCGGTGCGGATACCTCCCTGAGCGGTTGCTGCAGCCATCAGCCGGGCGGCGGCGGCCGGCTCCGTTTCCGGAGGGATCACCAGCAGGTCCAGGCGGCCCACCGTGTAGGAGAGGAGGATCACTTTGTTCGGGTCCTGCTCGTCGGCGAACCAGCCGACATGCACCGTGTGGCCCGTGACGTGGACCTTGCGCGGGATGACGGGCCAGTGGGCCGGGTTCACGGTGACGTGGGTGATCCGGCCCCAGCATGCGTCCAGCGCGTCTGTCAGAGTGGGGATCTCCCGGAGGAGATCACGGGAGCGGGGCCACCAGGCACCGTCCAGGAGACCTGGAACCGAGCCGGTCGGGGTCAGGGACAGCCGGGCCGACGCCGAAGGCAGGCGCTCTTTGATGATCGTAGGTTCGATGGTCGCGGTCATGACACGAACCTGTCCCCGAACCTCCTCTTGGAGGCCGGTGTTGTACTCGCCGGGAACGATACCGACATGGCGGCCGGTGTGCGAAGTACTCCCGGTCCTTTCACTCTACGCCGTTCCCAGGCCCCGGAACGTGCGCGTGAGCAGGCATTTCACCGACAGGCAACGAGTCGGAACCGTCGGCGCGCGCAGCCGGTGCGGCGGACGCGCGATTTACGGTGACAGGACGAGGTCCCGTGTTCGGCGGCGACACCGAATCCCGCAGACAGGCGGACACACCATGACCGAATCCGACATCCCCCGTGCCCCCGGGCTCCTGCCGGACGCGATCCATCGGGCCGCGAAACCCGGGACAGTTCTTCTGCGGCTGGAGACGACACAATCCCGGGAAGGCAACCTCGATGGCGCGTGGTGGCCGCGTTCCCGCGACATCGGCGCGGAGTTGCCCGACCTCATCCACGTGCTGACCGGGCACCTCGGCCCCCTCACGCGCGTCGGTCTGGACGCCACCGCATGGGATGAACTTCCCACGCGCCTGGTCATCGACGACCAGCTCGTCCATATCGACTCCTTCCCGGTCGGTGATGACACCGTCCTGATCACTCGGGGCGACCAGGACCACTTCTCCCTTCTCGTGATCCCGCCGCACGCGACACCCGACGCCGCCCGTGCCGCGATGGCCAGGGCCGTCCGGGCCGACAACGTCACCCATGCCGCACAGATCCTCATCGACACCGGCACCCATCAGGCACACCCGCTCCCCGCGGAGGACCCTCGGACCGACGAGGAACGCCACGAGCCCGAGGAATGACCTCTGGAGGTCCGGGCGCCCGTAGGGCTGTCTTTGCCGGGCGGCGCCTACTTCAAGGCGATCGAGGCGGTGCCGCCCGTCGGGGTGGATGCCCGGCAGTGGTGTCCGCTGATGTTCCGCCGGTGCCGTTGGGGTGCGCGACATGGCCCGTACTCGGCTGTACCGCGACGGCTCCCTGGTCGAGGAGGAAACCGACGGCGAGTCCGCCGGACGGCTCGTGCACCGGACCGCCAGGCGCCCCGCGCTCTCCACCAGTGCCGTGATCCCCGAGCCCGCCACCCCCACACCGGCCCTCACACCGTCGGTCTCCCTGCCCGGAGAGCGGGCCGGCAGCCGTGCGGAGGTGGCTCGGGAGCGGCGGGACAACTGGCCGACGCGCCGGGACGCCGAGGAATCCCTGAGCGGTTGACCGTTCCCGGCCGCCCGGGGTGACGTGATCGTCTCGGTGCAAGGTGGTGCAGCTGCTGGCCCCGGTGACAGCGTGTCACCGGGGTCGCAGCGGTCCGGGGTGGCTGAAGCGGCCGGCCCGCCGTTGGATGCGATGCCGGAGGGTGCGGTGGCGGACCGGTGGAAGCGCGGCCCGCGCGTCGGCCCGGGTGTAGAAGACATGCTTGGCGCCCTCGATCAGTACCAGGTAGAGCACGACCATCAGGGCCAGCGCGAGGACGAGTCCGAGCGGCAGGGACCGGAAACCAAGCGGTCCCGCGAGCGGGGACATCGGCAGCGCGACACCGACGGCGACGACTCCTATGGCGCTGACCAGCAGGGGGCGGCTGGGTCGGCTGCGGTAGAACGGCACCCGGCGCGTGCGGATGGCGAAGACGACCAGCGCCTGCGTGGCGAGGGACTCCACGAACCAACCGGAGCGGAACAGCTCGGCGCCCGCGTGAAAGATCTCGAGCATGACCGCGAAGGTGAGGAAGTCGAAGAGGGAGCTGACGGGCCCGAAGAAGAGCATGAAGCGACGGATGAAGGCGATGTCCCAGTGCGAGGGCGCGCGCAGCTGCTCCGGGTCGACGTGGTCGGTGGGGATGGTCAACTGCCCTGCGTCGTAAAGGAGGTTGTTGAGCAGGATCTGCGAGGGCAGCATCGGCAGGAACGGCAGCACCAGGGAGGCTCCGGCTGCGCTGAACATGTTGCCGAAGTTGCTGGAGGTGCCCATCAGGACGTACTTGATGGTGTTGGCGAAGATCCGGCGGCCCTCGGTGACCCCGTCGGCGAGAACCCCGAGGTCCTTCTCCAGGAGCAGGACGTCGGCCGCGTCCTTGGCCACGTCGGTCGCGGTGTCCACGGACAGCCCCACGTCGGCGGCGTGCAGGGCCAGCGCGTCGTTCACGCCGTCGCCCAGGAACCCGATGTCCCGGCCCCGGCGCCGCAGCGCCCGTACGACTCGGGCCTTGTCCTGGGGCGAGACGCGGGCGAAGACGGTGGTGGTCTCGGCCGCCCTCGTCAGCTGGTCGTCGTTCAGCTCCCCGATGTCCTGGCCGGTGAGGGCGCGGCCGGGCGGCAGGCCGAGGTTGGCGCAGACCTTCTGGGCGACGAGCGCGTTGTCGCCCGTACAGATCTTGACGGTGATGCCGAGGTCGGCGAGGCGGCGCAGTGAGGCGGCGGCACCGGTCTTGGGCGGGTCGAGGAAGACCAGAAAGCCGGCCAGACGCAGCCGGTGCTCGTCGGCGGCGGTGAGGGACGTCTGCCCGTCCGCGTCCTGGGTGGCCACGGCGACCACCCGGCTGCCCGCCGCGAAGTGCTCTTGGAGCACTGCCGCGGCCGCTTCCGGTACGTCACAGCAGCGGGCCAGGACCGCCTCGGGCGCGCCCTTGGCGACGAGCAGGCGGCTGCCGTCCGGACGCTCGACGAGGGCGGAGCCCAGCTGCCGGTCGTGGTCGAAGGGCAGCAGCGCGAGCCGGTGGTATCCGGCCGGGGGTGTGTCCGTGGCCTGCCACAGCGCGACGTCCAGCGCGTTCCCGCCCACCTGGTCGAGGCCGCCCTCGGTGGCCAGCAGGCCCAGCTTCAGCACCGTGTCGGAGGGTGTGCCGGCCGGGTCGAGGGCCGCCTCGAAACGGATGCGGCCCTCGGTGAGCGTGCCGGTCTTGTCGGTGACCAGGACGTCCATGTCGCCCAGGTCCTCGATGCACACCAGCCGTTTCACGAGGACCTTGCGCCGCGCCAGCTGCCGTGAGCCGGTGGCCAGGCTCGTGCTCACCACGGCGGGCAGCAGCTGCGGGGTGATGCCCACCGCGATGGCCAGCGAGAAGAGCAGGGCGTCGAGCAGAGGGCGGTGGAGCAGGAGGTTGATGACGAAGATCCCGGTGGTGAGGGCGGTGGCGACTTTGAGGAGGAGCATGGAGAAGCGGCGCAGCCCCGCCTGGAAGTCGGTCTCCGGCTGCCGTTCTCCCAGCCCCAGCGCGATCCGCCCGAACTCGGCACGGCCTCCGGTGGCTACGACCACTGCGGTGGCGCTGCCCCCGTGCACCACGGTCCCCATCAGCGCGCAGGAGGTCAGCTCGGCCAGGGCCGCCCCCGCGGCGACCGGTTCAGGGTCCTTGTCGGCGGGGGCGGACTCCCCGGTGAGGACGCTCTCGTCGCAGGCGAACGCGGTGCATTCCAGCAGGCGCAGGTCCGCGGGCACCACCTGCCCCAGGGTCAGACGTACGACATCGCCCGGCACCAGCTCGGTCACGTCGACCTCGGTGGCCGCGCCGCCCCGGACCACGACGGCCGTGTGCCGCACCCGCGAGTGCAGGGCCTGCGCCGCTTTCTCCGCCCGGTACTCGTTGACGAATCCCAGCGCCACGCTCAGCACCAGAATCCCCGCGATGATGACCGCGCCGGTCCGCTCGCCGAAGAAGTACGAGACCCCGGCCGTCGCCGCCAGCAGGATCAGCAGGGCGCTGCGCAGCTGCCGCCCGAGGACCGCCAGGACGCGGACGTGGTGCGTGCGTACGGCGTTCGCCCCGACGGCCGCGAGCCGCTCGGCCGCCTCACCCGTCTCGCCCCCCGACAGGCCGTCGGGACTGCTCGCGAGCGCGGCCAGCACGGCCTCCGCGTCCTCGGCGGAGGCGTCCCCCACCCGCAGCTCTGCCGCACGGGTGGTCACCGACTCCGTGGTCACTGACTCCAGGTCCATTCGGCGACCTCGGGCAGGTCCGCCCCATGGGCGCGGATCCAGTCGTGATGGCGGTAGCGGACGTCGGCCATTCGCTGCCGCAGCGCCGCCGCGCGGACCGCGAGACCGGGCACCCGGTCGATGACGTCCATGACCAGCCGGTACCGGTCGAGGTCGTTGCGTACGACCATGTCGAACGGGGTCGTGGTGGTGCCCTCCTCCTTGTAGCCGCGTACGTGCAGGTGCGGGTGGTTGGCGCGGCGGTAGGCGAGCCGGTGGATGAGCCACGGATAGCCGTGGTAGGCGAAGACGACGGGTTTGTCGGGGGTGAACAGCGCGTCGTACTCGCTGTCGGGCATGCCGTGCGGGTGTTCCTCCGCGGGCAGCAGTCGGGCGATGTCGACGACGTTGACCACTCGTACCTCGAGTTCGGGAAGGTGGTGACGGAGCAGCGAGGCCGCGGCGAGCACTTCGAGGGTGGGTACGTCGCCCGCGCAGGCGAGCACGACGTCGGGCTCGCCGGGCTCGGACTCGGTGCCGGCCCAGGCCCAGATGCCGGCGCCGCGGGCGCAGTGCGCGCGGGCGGCGTCGACGTCGAGCCAGTCGAAGCAGGGCTGCTTGCCCGCGACGACGACGTTGACGTAGTCGCGGCTGCGCAGCACGTGATCCGCCACGCACAGCAGGGTGTTGGCGTCCGGCGGATAGTAGACCCGCACGACCTCCGGCGACTTGTTCAGTACGTGGTCGACGAAACCGGGGTCCTGATGCGAGAAGCCGTTGCTGTCCTGGCGCCACACGTGCGAGGTCAGCAGGTAGTTGAGGGAGGCGATCGGGCGGCGCCACGGGAGCCGGCGGGCGACGCGCAGCCACTTGATGTGCTGATTCGCCATGGAGTCGACGATGTGGACGAAAGCCTCGTAACAGGAGAACAGGCCATGCCGGCCGGTGAGGAGATAGCCCTCCAGCCAGCCCTGACAGGTGTGTTCGGACAGGATCTCCACCACCCGGCCACCGCGCTCCAGGTGCTCATCCGTGGGCAGCACCTGGGCTTCCCACGCCTTACCGCTCGCCTCGTAGACGGCCTGCAGGCGGTTGGAGGCCGTCTCGTCCGGCCCGACCAGCCGGAAGTCGCGCCGCTCGCTGGTGTCGGCCATCACCTGCGCCAGCAGGTCGCCGAGGATGCGGGTCGGCTCATGCGCTGTCGTGCCGGGCTTGTCGACCGGGACGGCGAACCGCTCCAGGGGCGGCACGGGCAGGTCGTGCAGCAGCAGGCCGCCGTTGGTGTGCGGGCTGGCGCCCAGGCGGTGTGCGCCGTTGGGGACACAGGCGAGGACCTGTTCCCGGGGGCGTCCATGCTCGTCGAAGAGTTCATCGGGCCGGTACGAGCGGAGCCATCGCTCCAACTGCCGCAGATGGTCCGGGTTCTCGCGTACGGCCGGCAGCGGCACCTGGTGCGCTCGCCAGGTGCCCTCCACCGGGAGGCCGTCGACCTCGGCGGGTCCGGTCCAGCCCTTGGGCGTGCGCAGCACGATCACCGGCCAGCGCGGGCGTTCGGTGATGACGGAACCGGCGCGGGCGGCGTGCTGGAAGGCGGCGATACGGTCCAGGGCCTCGTCCATGGCGTGGGCCATCGCCTGGTGGACGGCGCGGGGGTCGTCCCCGGTCACGTGGAGGGGCTCGTGGCCGTATCCCCTGAGCAGGGAGTCGAGTTCGGGCTCCGGTATCCGGGCCAGGACCGTCGGGTTGGCGATCTTGTAGCCGTTGAGGTGCAGGATCGGCAGGACGGCACCGTCCCGTACCGGGTCGAGGAACTTGTTCGAGTGCCAGGAGGCGGCCAGTGGGCCCGTCTCGGCCTCACCGTCGCCGATCACGCATGCCACCAGGAGCCCCGGATTGTCGAAGGCGGCCCCGTAGGCGTGCGAGAGGGAGTAACCCAGCTCGCCGCCCTCGTGGATCGATCCGGGGGTCTCGGGTGCGACGTGACTGGGGATGCCGCCCGGGAAGGAGAACTGCCGGAAGAGGCGGGTCATGCCGGCCGCGTCCCGCGTGATGTCCGGGTACGTCTCGGTGTAGCTGCCCTCCAGCCAGGAGTTCGCCACCACGGCTGGCCCGCCGTGACCGGGCCCCCAGAGACAGATCGCGTCCAGGTTCCTCGCCTTGACGACCCTGTTGAGGTGGGTGTGGACCAGGTTCAGGCCCGGTGAGGTGCCCCAGTGCCCCAACAGTCGCGGCTTGACGTGCTCAGGCGCCAGCGGCTCGGTCAGCAGAGGGTTGGACATGAGGTAGATCTGCCCGACGGCCAGGTAGTTCGCCGCCCGCCAATGGGCGTCCAGAGCGCTCAGCTCCTCCTCGTCGAGGGGGTCGGGGGTGTCCGGAGTGTCGAGGGAGGTCTCGGTAGTGGGGCCGAGCGGCATGACGAACCCTTCTCGCAGGAGGCTGATCAGGAACTTCCGGAACTGAGACCGGGGAGGTGCTCGGTTTCGTCGATGAAGGCGCGGGCGACGTCCGCCAGGCGGCGGTTGTGGGCGCGGGCGTAGGCGCGCAGCGTCGTGAAGGCCCGCTCCATGTCCGTGTGGCGGCGTTCGGCGAGCTTTCCCTTGGCCTGTTCGATCAGGACGCGGCTGTTGAGGGCGGTCTGCAGCTGTTCGTTGAGGAGGGTGCTGCGCTCGGTGGTGCGTTGTTGCAGCAGGCTGATGGTGGCGACGTCGGCGAGGGCCTGTGCGAAGGGGGTGGCGGCGGGGCTGATGGGGGCCGGGGTGGTGTGGAAGAGGTTGAGGGCGCCGACGACGTCGTCGCGCAGGCGCATGGGCAGCGTCTGGACGGCGCTGAAGCCGATGCGCTGGGCCTGGGCGGTGAACAGGGGCCAGCGCGCGGTTTCGTCGCGCAGGTCGGGAACGGAGACGGTGAGCCCGGTATGGAAGCAGTCCAGGCAGGGGCCTTCGTGGTTCTGGAGCTGGAAGAGTTCGAGGAGGCGCACCCGTTCGTCGGAGGCGGCCATGACGCGCAGCACTCCGTCGCGGTCGGCGAGCAGGACGCCCGCCGCACTTGCGTCGAGCAGATCGACGCAGCGGTCGGTGAGCAGACGCAGGAAGTCCATGAGGTCGAAGTCGGCGACGAGACTGTCCGCCAGCTCGACGAACGTCCGGGCCATCAGCTGTTCCTTCATCGTGCACACCTCTGTTTGTGGGGCGTGAGCATCAGGGCTCCTCGTCGGGCGGTCGCGCATCCGGCGGTTGCGTGTCGGAGGGACGCGCATCCGGCGGTCTCACGTCGGACGGTGTCGTCTCCGGGGGGAAGCGGAGCCGGTGGGCGACCACGTCGGCGGCGACCACCGAGATCCGTGTCCCCCGGGCGTACGCGTGGGCGCGCAGCCGGATGAACGCTTCCTCGACGCTGACGCCGAGCTGGACCATGAGGATGCCGGTGGCCTGGTCGATCTCGGCCCGGTAACCGCCCAGGTCATCGAAGGGCGCGGCGTCCGGCCGGTCCGTGCCGGCCACGTCGGTGCCGGACGCGCCGGTGCCGGACGGGACACCCGTCTCGCTGATCCCGGCGTCGAGCAGAAGCAACGTGGCAGTGTCGGCGAAGGCCATCGCGTCGGCCACCTCGTCCGCGTCCAGCTCGACCGAGCTGCTGGAGTACAGGTCGAGTACGCCGGGGCTGATGGCACCGATCTGCAGGGGGAAGGCGAAGACCGCCCTGGCTCCGGCTTCCAGGGCCGCGTCGGCGAACACCGTCCAATGCCGCTGGAGTTCACCGGCCAACAAGTCGGGGCAGAGGACCGAGGAGCCGAGGACAAAGGCATCCACGCACGGTCCCTCGCCCAGTGTGAGCTGGAGTTCTTCCAGCTGCTGACTGACGGAGTCGGTGCTGCACAGCGGATGACTCCCCCGGTCGCGGGACATCGCGGACACCCCGGCCCCGCCGACCGGCAGCGCCGCCACCGCCGCCGTACACACGTCGAGGAGGCCGACCCGGGCGCCGCGTAGGGCCGCCTGCTCGGCCACGAGAGCCTGGATCCGGGACGACCGGCTGCCGGGGATCACGGTGACCACCGGATCAAGGGGGGAACCAGCGCCAGGAACACGGCACCGTCGGCCGGCCTGCGGACGTTTCCGACGTCCTTCCTGCGCCAGGAGCGGAGGGAGGCCACGATCGGCTCGTCGGCCCGGTCCGTCAAGGCGACACCGAGTGATGCCTGGCGCTCGGAGAGGAGCGGTTCCTGCAACCGTCGGGCCACCTCCCGGTGCCGCTCGTGCGGGTGAACCAGGAGCCCGGCGAAGCCGGCGCCGGTGATCCGGCCGACGGCGGGCGGGAGCGCTCCGTCGAATCCCGGCCACCCGAAGTCGTCATCGCCTACGACACAGGGGGATGGGGCCGCGTAGGGGAGCCGCCGGTGCCGCCACCCCGAGGAAGATCCGAAGCCGCAGCCCTCCAGGGCCGCGGTATCCGCGATCACCACGGAGAATCCGGGCTGCCGTACGGCGACGGCGAGACGTCCTGGACGGACTTCCGGGCTCGGCTCGCGAGCATCTTCGCCGAACGCCGCAGCGCGGGACTCCGCGACGGACCGGCGGGCTCCTCGCAGCCTCCTCCGCTCCACGGCTGACCGCGGGCCGGAGGGGTGATCATGGCGCCCCCGCCCGCTGGAGCGGACGAGGGCGGCGCGAGCGGACGCAAGCCCTGCCGGCGGATGGACAGCCGCAGAATAAGGCATGACACCTCTGTTCCAGCCGTTCAGGTGTTCTCGGGACCGCTACCGGGCATCGCCCGCGAGGCGCCGGGCTTCGTACCCGGCGGGGTGCGACCGAGGTCGGTGCGTACGAGGACGTGAGTGAGTCACCAGGTCGGGGTTCCGCGCTCCGCGCTCCGCGCTCCGAGGCTCGGTGCCCGACAGGGATCTCCTCGAAGATGCGACGGGTCCGGACGAGAATCCGCTCCCTTGGCATCGTGGTCAGCAGGCCGCGCGTCCACCGGGGTCCTGGGCGTCCGCTCACCAGCATAGTCCCCGGCCCTTTGCCGCGGTGGGTCCGAACGGGCCGGAAGCTGACAACCGGGCGGCTGCGGAAAGGCGTGGGAGAATTCCGGGGCGAGCCTGTCACACACACGCAGGCGGTCGACCAGCTCAAGGCCAGGTGGTGGCGCCGGTCAGCAGGGTGGAGACGACCAGGTTCCACATCATCCAGTGGGTGGTGGTGTACCACAGCAGGCGGTCCCCGACGCCCAGGTCGCAGTGCAGGCCGAGGATCTTGAGGTGTTCGAGCAGGACGCCGCCGTGCCCGTGGACGATGCCCTTCGGCAGGCCGGTGGTGCCGGAGGAGAAGACGATCCATAGAGGGTGGTCGAACGGCACCGGGGTGATGGTGAGGCACTCGGTACGGGTGGCGGCATCGTGCCAGGGAACCGTCAGGCCCGTGTGCCGGGTCTCGGGCCGGCCGAGACCCAGGTGGTCGACGAGCACCGTGGCCTTCAGCGTGGTCAGGGCGCCGGCCAGTTCGCCGGAGGCGGCGCGGCGGTCGTGTCGGGTGCCGTTGAAGAGGTAGCCGTCCGCCGTGATGAGCACCGTGGGTTCGAGCTGGGCGAAGCGGTCGGCGGCGGCCTGGGGCGCGTAGTCCTGGCCGCATACCGACCACACTGCGCCCAGGCTGGCGGTGGTGAGGAAGGCGATGACGGCGTGCGGGGTGTTCGGCAGGTAACCGACCACCCGGTCGCCCATCCCCACCCCCAGGTCGCGCAGGGTGGCCGCGACGGAGGCGACCCGGGCGCGCAGCTGTCGGCCCGTGATCTCGTAGCCGGAGCCGTTCTCGTCCAGCGCGGTGATCGCGGGAGCGTCCGGGTGCAGGTTGCGTAGCGCGTGGTGGGCGTAGTTGAGGCTGGCGCCGGGGAACCAGCTGGTTTCCCTGACCGCCGCCGCAGGCTCTGCTCTGCCCACCGGGCAACCGGGTTCAGGCAAGCATCCCTACCAGCACCGCAGCTGCCACCGTGAGTACCGTGACCGGCAGTATGGCCACACGCGGCCAGCCCACCGACCGCTGAGGGCGGCCCTGTCTGGCGGCGGTCGGTGTTCGGCTCGTGTCCGCGTCCGGTGCCCTGATCAGGCCGAGGTCTTCCGCTGCGACTCGCGGCTTTGTGTGCGCAGTTGCTCGTTGATGCGCTGGGCTTCTTCGAGCTGGTCTTCAAGGATGACGATGCGGCAGGCGGCCTCGATGGGGGTGCCCTGGTCGACGAGTTCGCGGGCGCGGGCGGCGATGCGCAGCTGGTAGCGGGAGTAGCGGCGGTGGCCGCCTTCGGAGCGCAAGGGGGTGATCAGGCGGTGTTCGCCGAGGGCGCGGAGGAAGGCGGGGGTGGTACCGAGCATCTCGGCGGCCCGGCCCATGGTGTAGGCGGGGTAGTCGTCGTCGTCGAGGTTGTCGGCGGGACGGTGACTGGCAGGGGGCATAGACCTCTTCTTCCGGGGGACGCGTCGGGGGGCCCGGGCGCCGTACTGGCGCTCGGGCCCCGAGCTTGCAACACCATCTACCGGCGAACTGCGCCGGCCTTCTTTGTCCGCAGGTACCGCCTGGGAGGGCGGAGCTGCGGGGATCGCGAATGCGTGACCGGGGACCACCTTCCAATCCGGGGCCTGCGGTACCCGGGCGGACTCCTTCTCGCCCGGGCGATCCTGATGGCGTTCTACTCCTTACCGTTGGTTCTCGGCTGTACTGCTGGGATACCGCGGGTGCTGCTCACGGCCGCTGCGGGCCGCGTCCTACTTGACCTGCTTGCACGGCAGTTCGTGTCTGCCGTGCCCACTTCGACTTCCTGGGTACGACAAGACAGTAACCCCGTGACGCACCAATGTCTACTTCTGCCATGACAGGTTTTCTTTATGGATGGTGGGTGGAGTTCTGCCATGAACATACGCGAAAGAGTGATGCCCCGGGTTGCCTCCCAGCTCGGCGGGCACACGTTGGGCCGGACGGCCCAACCGATCCAGGCGGGGTGGTGGCGCATGATCGACATGGAGGTGACGTGCACGCACGCGGGGCTCCTGTCGTTGTCGAGGGCCCGGCACCTCCGACGTCGCTCGTGCCCGTGATGCCGCCCGGGCCTTCATTGGAGGTCTGGGTCCGGCTCCGGTCCCCGAGACCGCGGAAACACTCGCTCTTGTGGTCTCCGGGCTCGCCGCCAACGCCCTGCGCCATGGCGGTGGCCACTGCACCCTCAGTCTTGGCGCCACTGCCGATGCGGTGCGCGTCGTTGTCAGCGACCCCAGCCCCGCACTCCCCAGGGAACGCGCCTCCGGGCCCGCGAGGTGAACCTGCGGTGATGGCGACCGAAGGATCACCCGCGGATGACTTCCATTGATTTCGAAGAGTGGCGGGCCTCTGCCGGCTTGCCGGAGCCAGTTGCGGCGTGAGGTCCGTCTTCGTGCGTTGGAGCTGTGTGTCGGTCAGTCGGGGGCGGCGCTTGTGGCCGTGGCGGAGTTCGTGAGGGTGTCGAGTTGGGCGGCAAGGCCGGGGTGGGTGGTGGTCAGGTGGGGGCGGGCGGCGTTGAGGGGACGGATGAGCTCGGCGGGGTCGTCGTGGGCAAGGGCCGCGTGCAGCTGGCTGAGCGGAAGGCTGGCCGTGGTGGGTAGGTCGGTGAGGGCGGTGATCTGGCCGGCGATGCGGCGCAGGTCGGCGGCGTTGCGGCGGGCCCAGGTGGCGGTGGTGCGTTCGGCGGCGCGGCGTTCGCGGGTGGCCTGGACGCGTTGTTCGCCGGTGGTTCCGGCCGGGCCGGGCCGACCCCGCAGATAGCGGCGTTCGGCGGCCTGGCGGCTGGCGACGCCGAGGGGGTGGGCGAGGTCGGCCCAGCTGGCTCCCGCGTCCCGGGCGGTCTCGATCAGGCCGGTTTCCCATCCGGCGAGCTGCTGGCGTACCTGCCGCAGCAGCAGAAGCGAGGCCAGGGCCTGCTCCGGGCCAACATCGTGAGTCTCGGCAGCACCGGGATCCTTGCGCCGGGCGGCATGCAGGGCGTCGTCTATGGCGTGAAGGGCTGCCGCGGCGGCGAGGAACGACGCCGGGCTGTGTGCGTCGGCGCTGGACGATGCCGACCGGTCGGCTGGGGTCATGGGCACCTCCCTCAGGTAGTCATCCTTTGGACGACACTCTGTTTGTCATCCATTGGATGACATGTTACAACGGTTTCAGTGAGGCGCATTGGCAGCAACTGCCCGAACTTCCTGGAGGTGTTTTCCGATGTTGATGCGCACCGACCCCTTCCGTGAGCTGGACCGGCTGGCCCAGCAGCTGATGGGCCCCGGCACCTGGTCCAGGCCGTCCCCGATGCCGATGGACGCCTACCGCGAGGGCGACCGGTACGTGGTGGCCTTCGACATCCCCGGCGTCAGCGCGGACGCGATCGACATCGACGTCGAGCGGAACATGCTGACCGTCAAGGCCGAGCGTCGGCCGGTGGCCAAGGCCGACGACGTGCAGATGGAACTGTCGGAACGGCCGCTGGGCGTCTTCTCCCGCCAGCTGGTGCTCGCCGACACGCTGGACACCGAGCACATCCAGGCCGACTACGACGCAGGCGTACTCACCCTGCGCATCCCGATCGCCGAGCGCGCCAAGCCCCGCAAGATCGCCATCGGCGTCGGGACCGGCCGCACGGAGATCTCCGGCTGAACCGGACCCAATGAGGGCTGGACAGCGGCGGAGGACGGGTATCTGATCTCCCCCTCGCCCGTCCTCCGCGCCCCGGCGAACCGAGGAAGGGGTGACGGCCGGCATGACCGTGCGTCGCGAAGCGTTCCTCGACCATGTGAAGGAAGGCGGTGAGTACGAGACTCCGCAGGAGGCCGAGCTCGTGGCCCGCGTGGTGCTCGCCCTGCTGGGCGCACACCTGGTCGGCGAGGTGCGCGCCCGGCTGGCGGCGCGTCCTGTCCAGGTTGTTGTGCAGACCTCACGGACCCGTGTCGTCGGCGGCCCCCCGGCACCGCGCCCGCGCCGGGGGCCGCAACCGCCGGTTCCGTCCCCTCCTGACCACCGATCCAACCCCTTGCCCCCGCTCGGGATCAGAACCTCGAGTCGTCCCCACCCGCCCCGAGTCCATCCTCGCTGCCGCAGCTTGACTGCTTAACCCCATCGGATGTCTGATCACCGACCGCCGCGCCGTGGACCGCATCGAGACCGCCCTGGCGGCGGTGAACGCCTGCCGATCGGCTGCGGCACGGTGGACGGACCCGACGTCCAGCCCCGAACTCGCCGATCTCGCTCATGCCCGTTGCCGTCCGGCGAGCGGCGTGGCCGAGGTGCGCCAAGCCGCCGAGGTGGCCTCCGGCGAATGGGGGGGACGCGTCCTTCCCGAAGAGCGCATCGCCGTCGCCGAGCACCAGAGCCGCCGGATGCCGGTCCTTCTGGCCGCGTCACTCGTCGCAGGTCGACCGTCAGCGCAAGGGTGAGTCCGCGGTGGGCGTCAGCAGGGTGTCGTCGAGGCCGACGATCTGGCTGATGTCGAAGCCCTCCACGTCCGCGCGGAATTCAGGACTCGACAGGTACGCCTCCAGCCGCGCCTGTACGTCGTCGGCGTCCCTGTAGGAAACGAGGGCATACAGCCAAGGAGTCTTGCTTCCGGGCGCCGCGAGCACCGTCCAGACGCCGTGCGTGGTGATCCGTTGCTTGGCCAAACCGGGACTGTGCTTGGCACAGATCTTCTCGTAGGCGGAGAGCTGCGCAGGGTGTAGACACGAAGCGGGTACTGGGTGAAGTGCTCCGGGAGCGGTGGAGGCTCCACCGATCCCAGAGCGGTTCACACTGAAGCCCGCTCGCCGCTCCCGCAGGGCGACCACTGTGGCCGGCCGCGTACGAAAGAGGGTTCCAGCCCGTTCGTGCCATGGTCGACGACGGACTGCCGGTAAGGCGGGCCACGAGGCTGTCCGTCAATGCCGGTCACGGGTGGACGAGAAGTCAACTCACTGGCAGCCCGTCCAGACCGGGTTGAGCGCCGGTTCGGACGAAGCCATCCGGCTGTGGTCGGGTCATGCCGTTGTACCGGGATCGATGGGACGGTTGCGCAGTGCCGTCCCGGACGAGGTCTGACTCATGAGATCTATGACCGGAGTGTCCGGTCACGGGCTTGTCGACTGTCGTTGCGGGATGGTGCCTGCTGTCACCGAGCCACCGGGCGTGTCCCAATAGGGGTCTTGCCGAGGATCAGGCGCCATCACGGTTCAGACCGCCCGTCCAGGTCGGTGCCAGCCACCCAGCACGTCACCACGCGGGAGGGGAACCACCATGACGACCAGACAGCGCAGCACCTCCTCCAGCACGGATCCTCCCGTTCCGGGCGAGGTCGTCCTGGGCGTGGACGCGCACGGCGAGGTTCATGTTGCTGCCGTGGTCTCCCCGCTGGGGAAGGTCTTGGGCACCGAGCCTTTTCCGGCCACGGCGGCCGGCTACCGTCGGCTGCTCGTCTGGGCTCGCAGACTGGGGACGGTACGCCGTGCCGGTGTGGAGGGAACCGGCACCTTCGGTGCGGGCCTGACCCGTTACCTGCTCGCTCAGCCACGTCCAGGTGTACGAAGTGAACCGGCCCGACCGCACAGCCCGCCGGCTGCTGGGGAAGTCGGATCCGCTCGATGCGCAGGCTGCCGCGCGGGCCGTGCTCAGCGGTCGCGCCAGGGCGCGGGCCAAATCCGGCGACGGGCCGGTGCAGAGCGCCCGGATGTTCAAGCTCGCCAAGGACTCCGCGGTCAAGGCCCGCACCCAGGCGATCAACCAGCTCAAGGCCGTCCTGGTCATAGCTGACACGGCCCTGCGGGAGCGGCTGTCCAGCCTGGGCAACCGCGAGCTGTTCCGCACCTGCGCGCGCCTCAGTCCACTCGGCGGCGAAGACGTCGGGGGCGATGAGGACGCCGTGGCCCAGGCCACCCACATCACCCTGAGCCTGCTGGCCCAGCGCATCGAGCAGCTCACCGGGCAGATCGATGAGCTGAATCAGCGCCTGACCCGGCTCGTCGAGCGCCACGCCCCGCAGCTGCTCGTGCCGGTGGGGATCGGCCCGGACAGTGCCGTCACGCTCCTGATCACCATGGGAGACAACCCCGAGCGGCTGAACACCGAGGCGTCCTTCGCCGATTTGTGCGGAGTCAGTCCCATCGAGTACTCCTCGGGCCGTCGAACCTCGCGCCGGCTCAACCACGGCGGCGACCGGCAGGCCAACGCCGCCCTGCGCGGGATCGTGCAGACTCGCCTGCGCTTCGATCCGCGCACCCAGGACTACTATGTACGCCGCATCAAGGAGGGCAAGACCCGACGCGAAATCGTCCGTTGCCTCGAACGTTACGCCGCTCGGGAGGTCTTCCACCTGGTCAGGCCCACGCAGTCATGCCCCCCGTCATAGGGGCAGTCGTGATATATGAGAGAGTCAGACGGGTGAGTGAGACACCATCGAACACCCTGCAATACCGCTTTGACGGGCCAAAAGACGCCCCGGTCCTGATCTTGGGTCCCTCACTGGGTACCACATGGCACATGTCCGACCCCACCGTCCTGGCCGACTACAGGCCGTGCTCCAGCCGGCTTGCGGGGCGGGGTGCGCGAGGATCAGTGATACCTCGTCGGACGAATTGACCTTCACCCATAGGTCAATCCCTAGCGTCGTCGTCATGGACTCCTTCTTGAAGAGCGCAGCGCCGTCCGGAAGTTCTGGCAGTCCGAGTACGGGCCTTGAGGCCCGACTGGTCGCACGGCCCGGTGGCTCCCTGCGCTCGACGACTTCGAGATCGTCGAGGTCACCGCCCCGGATCCGGCAGCGGGCCAGGTGCTGGTTCGTAACCTGTTCATGTCGCTGGACCCGGGCATGCTTCTGCTGATGGGCGGCGGTTCTTGTGTGCCGGCGCCGCGCTACGAGATCGGCGCTGTACGGGGACGCGATCGGTGAAGTGATCGCCTCGGCGGATCCCTCACTGAGCGAGGGGGACCTGGTGGTGCACCGGCTGGGCTGGCGGGACTACGCCGTGGCCGTGGCCGCTGCGTTCCGCAGCGTGGACAGGGCGGCCTACCCGTCTCCTTCGCTGCACCTGGGGTTCGGGCTGGTCGCTTACGTCGGGCTCGGACGCGGCCCAGCTGCGGCCCGGCGACACGGTCTTCGTCTCCAGTGCGGCAGGGGCGGCGGGAAGCATGGCCGGTCAGATCGCCCGGCTCTAAGGAGCGAGCCGGGTGATCGGAAGCGCCGGTTCGCCAAAGAAGGTCGCCCATCTGATCGGGAAGCTCGGCTTCGACGCAGCCTTCGACTACCGTGACGGTCCTGTCCTTGACCGGCTGCGCGAAGCCGCCCCGGACGGCATCGACGTGTACTTCGACAACGTGGGCGGCGAGCAGCTGTGGGTGGCCATCGAGGTCATGAACGTGCACGGGCGCATCGCTGTCTGCGGAGCTCTCAACCGGCAGCGCACGGCCCGCCCGGACGAGGGCCCCGGCGATCTGCTGAGTGTTCTGGGCAAGCGCCTGACGATCCGTGGTTTCACCCTGTGGGACGACCTGGACCGGCTGCGGAGTTCGGCGAGCAGTTCCGCGGCTGGCTGCGCGAGGGAGCGCTCGTCTATGACGAGACCGTGATCGACGGGCTCGCGAGGGCACCGCAGGCGCTGCTCGATCTCGTCCGGGGCAGGTACATCGACAAGGTGTTGGTCCGGCTCGGGAGTTGACCCTGACGTGCGCGTGAAGGTGTGCAACAGGCCCCGGAGGTGGCTGCATTGCTGATCGGTGAACTGGCTGCGCAGGCGGGGACCACACCCCGCGCCCTGCGCTGCTACGAGGAACAGGGCCTCCTGGAGTGTGAACGGAGGACGTCGGGGTATCGCGTGTACCGCCCCGGCGCGGTGGCCCGGGTCCGCAAGATTCGTGACCTGTTGGCCTCTGGGTTCACCGTCGAGGACGTGAAGTCCTTCGTGCGCTACCTCGATACCGATCTGCCTGAGGTGTTCGCGTACTCGCCGTCGTGCGCCGAGGGCTACGTCGTCGGCGCACGACGGGTGGCCGAACCGGAGGAGGAGATCACAGCGCTCACCAGGATGCGCGGTGTCCTCGTCCATCGGATGCCCTGGTTGGCAACAGGCGGCGGTGCCGCGGACAGTCAGGCCGCCTGATCGCGGCGGGTGGGCCCGCCCCCTGGAATCGGGTAGTGCGCTGATCTGAGGCGCAGGCGAGTTCCCGTGTTGGCCTGGTGTTTTGCCGAGTCAGCGAGAACGACACCATGATCAGGTGTCACCTCAGCACTGTGACCCCCATCCGTACTCGGCGAGCAGCAGGGCGATGTCGTCGGCTCGGTACGAGGAGCCCCGGGCGTTGTGCAGAAGCCGGTCGGCGAGTTCGTCCAGTGAGTTTGCAGGGGCGTGGGCCAGGGCTGCTCGCAGGCCGTCGATGCCCACGTTGATGTCGGCGCCGCGTTCCTCGACCAGGCCGTCGGTGTAGAGGGCGAGGACGGACCCTGGCGGGAGGTCGATCCGTGTTGCTGGATAGACGCTCGCGTGATCCACTCCGAGGAGCGGGCCGACGTCCAGTTCAAGGGCGTTGGTCGTCGCGTTGGGACGGCGAAGCAGGGGTGGGGGGTGGCCGGCGGTGGCGGCGTAGGCGTGGTCGCCGTGGGGTTCGAGGTGGATGTAGCAGCAGCTGGCCAGCAGACCGGGGTCGAGGTCGACGAGGGTCCGGTTGGCGCCCGCCACCACATCGCCAGGCGTATGGCCTACTGCGGCGAAGGCCCGTACGGCGCTGCGCAGCTGGGCCATGGTGGCCGCGGCGGCGATGCTGTGCCCCTCCACGTCTCCGATGACAAGACAGACCCCACGACCGGTGGGGATGACGTCGTACCAGTCGCCACCGATGTCCATTCCGCGGGTGCCGGGCAGATAGCGCGCGACGGTGCGGATACCCGGGACTACTGGCAGCCGGTGCGGCAGGAGCGCCTGCTGCAGGCCGCGCGCGAGCGCGAACTCCGAGTCGTAGAGCCGCGCTCGTTCCAGGGCCTGGGCGATCAACCCGGCCAGTGCGGTGAGGACGCCACGGTCCTTCTGCGTGAATCGGTGGATCTCGTCGAAGCCGAGGACGCAGGTGCCGACAGGGTGGTTGGAGGCTATCAGTGGCAGATACGCCCAAGAACTCACTTCGCCCGTGGGGATGCCCGGGTAGCCCTGGGAGAGGTCCTGCTGCGACTCGATGAAGAGCGGAGCGCCGGAGGTCAGGGTCTCCGTACCGGGCAGGCAGGCATGCAGCGGTACGCCCTCCAGCCAGTCGAGGAAGTCTTCGTGGTGGCCGGTGTGATAGAGCAGATGCATCGTTTTGTCACGGACCACGTAGATCGCCAGCTGCTGGCCGCCGAAGGCTGGTAGGAGCTGGTCGGAGATGACTTCGCAGACTTCGCGGGCGGTGACCGCCTCAGTCAGCGCGCTGCCCAGCTGCAGGACGTGGTACATGACGCCCAGGCGCGCCGGTGTGGCAGCGGTTGCAGTCTCGGCCGAGGAGGCTGATGGCATTGAGGTCGAGGGTGGATGACCGGAGGGCACCACCCGGCCGGTTACTCCGTCCGCTTCCGGATGGAGGGAGAAGTCGAGCCACCGGTCGGGTGGTCGGCAGGCCAGGAAGGAGACCGGCGCCTGCGAGATCATCGCGGACCGGTGCCGGTACTCGACCTCGGGATAGGAGAGCCACGGCAGCACGTCCGAGAGGAACTGACCCAGCAACTCGTCGCCGCGCACGCCCAGCAACTGTAGGGCGTTGTGGTTGGCGTAGGTGACCCGCCCGTCAGGGGCAAGGGAGAACACCCCGTCCCGCAGCCGTTCGACCGCGGCGACGGCCGCGCTGCCGGCCTGCGCGTCGACGACCGTGCCGACCAGGTGGGTGCGTGCCCGCGCGTCGTCGGCCTCCGGTGCGCGGCCCCACAACGCGACCGTGCGGTACCCCTCGCCGCCGTCCTTGCGATCCCGTATGCGCAGGCGGCACGCTTTGATGTGGCCCTCGGCGGCTGCCGCGCGGGCGGCCGCTCGTAGGACGGCGCGGTCGCCGGGGTGCAAGCAGGAAGCCAGCGTTTCGGCTCGTCCGTCGAAAGCGCGGGGGGAGAGACCGAAGATCGCGCAGAGCTCGTCGTCCACGGTGAGGGTGCCGGTGACGAGGTCCCAGTCGAACAGGCCGGCCCGCACGGCCGGTGCCGAGGGAGCTGGGATCTCGACCGGAACCGTCTGCGGGTCGCACTCGACCGGATCGCCGGTACGGGCGCGGAGATCGGCGAGGGAAGCACCGAGCCGTTTGGCGATGTTCCGCATGTGACGGCGCTGGGCCTTGGACAGCCCTTCGCTGCCGGGTGACGCCGCCCAGACGATCGCCAGCGCCCCGAAGGTCTCCTCACCTGCGGCCACCGGCACGGAGCAGGAGCCGAAGGCGTACGGCAGAGCTACCGAGAGCTGAGGAAACCGGCGCATCGTCTCGTCGGCGTCGGTCAGGTGGACCGTGCGCCCGGAGCTGTAGGCTGCGGCGACCGGGATGGGACTGCTCACCGGAATGAGGTGCCAGCCACCGAGCAGAGAAGGTGGCACCCCGCACGTCGCGGCGAGCACGATCGACCGACGGTCGCGGGAGCGGAGAAAGACGCTCCCGGCGTACGCGCCGGCTCCTTCGACGGCATCGACGACGGCAGCAACGAGCAGATCCTCACGCTCCGCCATCTCGCCG
Source organism: Streptomyces sp. NPDC054794 (assembly GCF_053611585.1). Lineage (NCBI taxonomy): Bacteria > Bacillati > Actinomycetota > Actinomycetes > Kitasatosporales > Streptomycetaceae > Streptomyces > Streptomyces sp. NPDC054794. The sequence continues at coordinate 31,771 of NZ_JBSHAQ010000034.1, forward strand.
ACGATCATTTCGTGCACAGTTCCAGTGTGCGCAGGTCGGCCCACTGGCCCAAGGCGGCAACACAGCGAGACGCGCCGATCACAGCTCTCAGGGCCGTCGCCGCGGTCCGGCTATGGCTCCGCCAGGGGTCCTAGGACACCCCGGGCAAGATCGCAGACCGTGGACGGTACGGCGCACATGCACGGTCCGGACGCAAGACCGCAATCCGGTACCGCACAGTTGCTGAGCGTCACCGATGCTCATGATTCTGGCGGGTGGTGCAGCCGCCGGACTGGGTGGACCAGGTGTCCACCCGCCAGGCTGCTCTCGCCCGGGACGGCAAGGATGTCCAGGACAAGCCGGACAGCTGCCGGCCCGCATCCGGTACATCGCGGCAGACCCATGACTTCGGCGAGGACCTGGAAGGGGAAGTGCGCGGCAAAGCCCGCTACGAGATCCGCGGGGTGGTCTTGGTGGTGCGTTACATGCCGGACAGGCTGATCCGGTTCTACGCCAATGCCTCGTTCATCGGGGCCATCCTCATTTTCTCACTGCGCTCCGGTCGACTTCACGGCGGCCAGCAGCGTGCGGGCGTCGCGGACGGTGGGATGCCCGTCACCGAGGTGCGTGGCGGCTTCCCGTATCACCTGCTCGGCGTGCGCCACCCCGCCGGGCTGGTCGAAGCCGAGCATGGCGTGTGAGACCCGCAGTCGTAGCGTCAACGGGTGAGCCGCACCGAGGCGGGCACGCGCCTCCTCCAGGAACACGCCGCACTCGCGGCGTGTCTGCGTCATCGTTCTGCCGTCCCCCGCTCGCTCCCAGGCATGGATTTGGGCTTCGAGGTCTGCGGCGGTGCGGGCGGGTGTCGTGTCGCCGGACGGTCGGGTGCGCCGGTCACCGTCTTCCCGCGCGCCCTCGGCGACAGTGGCGGAGAGATCACCGTTCGGCAGCGGTCGCGTCAGGGCCGAGGCACGCTGTGGCGTATCGCTGGTGTAGGCGCGCGTCTCGTAGAAGCGGGTGGCGGGCATCGTGGCGTGCGCGGCGACGAGGTTCTTGGCCTCTTGAGAGAGGGGGAGTGGGCCGACCTCGCCGTCTGCTGCCCCGGGTATCAGGGCTTCGGCCACCTCGCCGGGCGTCCGCCGCCGAGCCGGATCCAGGTGCAGACATGACCGCACCACGTCGTGCAGCCTTGGCGGCAGCCCCCGCAGGTCAGGGCTGCCAGCCCGGATGTTGGCGACCACGGTCGCCGTGTCCGTGCCCCAGGGGCTGTGCCCGAGGGCCAGCCGGGCCACGACGGTGCCGAGGGAGAACACGTCGCTGGCCGGCGTGAAGACCGGCTGCTCGCGCAACTGCTCGGGAGACGCGTAGGTGTAGGTGCCGGCGAACCCGCGGCGCGGTTCGGTGAGCCGCTCGATCTGGGCGATGCCGAAGTCGATGACGCGCGGCCCGTCCCCGGTGAGCAGGACGTTGCCCGGTTTGAGATCGAGGTGGACGATGCCCTGCGCGTGTATGGCGGTCAGGGCGACCGCTATGCCGGCCCCCAGGCCGCGTACCGTCGGCTCGTCCAGTTTGCCGCAGTGCTCGAGGAGTTCCTGCAGCGAGGGGGCGGCCACATACGGCACTGCCATCCACGGCGTGTCACTATCGGGGTCGGCGGCGATCACCGGCACGGTGAAGCGTCCGCTGACCCGCTGGGCCGCCTGGACCTCGTGGGCGAAGCCCTGCTTGATAGAGGGGACGTGTGCGTACTGCGCGTGCAGGGTCTTCACAGCGACCATCAGGCCGTCGGGATCCTGGCAGAGATAGACACTGCCGAACCCGCCCTGCCCGACGCACTCCAGCACCTCGTACGTGCCGAACGCCGACGGTCCATCCGCGGCCTTGGTGGGCCGCGCCCGGCCCACCTTCCGCCACTGCCCGAGCGCCTCGGCTCCCGGGTGGAACGCCACCCCACCGGCGACCGGCTGTGCGGATGCCTGCTGTGCTCCGGTTGGTTCTTCCGGTACGACGACGACTGGCGCGTACACCGGTTCGGTGCCGGTGAAGGCGTAGGCCTCGACCTGTACGTTCTCTGAGCTCATGCACGACACGTACACGCCGAGCAGCCCCAACCGTTCGCATATCTCCGCTTCCCCAGCCGTGGGCCGTCTGCCCTCACGGGCGAAGTAGAGAGCCATCGCTTCGTACCCTTGCCCGGCCACGTGATCTATCACGGCCGACCACTGCTCCACAGGTAACTCGGCGGGCACATGGTCATCCGTGCCGTCGACGACGGCGGCGACACAGGTGGCGTGCGAGGCTTCCGGCCGACGGGCCAGCACGCCACACGCGGTCTCGGGTGCGGCCTGGACCTTCTGCCCCAGCAGCGTTCCGGTTCGCTGCCCGATGCGGAAGGTGACGCGCCTGGCGTTGCGGGCCAGTTCTTCCCGCTGGCCGCGGAGGATCTCGTACTCGCGGGTTCCCGGCCCCCGCCCCTGCAGTTCCATGCAGGCGAGGACCGCGTCGAAGCAGTCGACAGCCTCCGCGTGGTCCCCAGCGTTCACCGCGGCCTTGGCCTGCGCGACGCGCGCGGAGAGGGTCTGTGAACTCGCCCGTCCGTAAAGCCGTTCGGACCGGGCCGCTATCTGCCCGTACAGGCGCCCGGCCCGGCGGAAGTCACCGGACGCCTCCACTTCCGCCGCCGCCGCGATGAGGTTCTGCAGACCGTCGTGACCGCCCTCGTTGCCAAAGGGCAGATCGCCGGCGAGTTCCGCATACCGCTGGCGGGCGATTCCGGTCAGCTCGTGCGTCGGCCCGAGGTCCTGCTGTGCGCTGCGCAGCATCTCGGCGAACGTACGCAGCGCGGCCGCGGTGTCACCGGCCTGCTGCTGCCAGTAGCCGACCTCGCACATCAGGGACAACGCCGTGTCGGGGCGGCCCTGTTGTACGGCCACCCGCCGCATGATCTCGTAACGCTGCACCGCCTCCTGAAAACGGCCGGCCCTGCCGTACCAGTGCGCCAGCTGGTGCCGAGCCAGTTCGGAGTCCGAGTGGTGAGGTCCCTGGAGCCTCTCCCGGTCCGCGAGCAATCGAGCGAACAGTTCCACGGCCTCCTCGGGTCGTCCCGACTCGCCCGTCCAATGCGCCAGTTGGTGGCGTATCGCCAGCGTTTCGACGGCCTCCGGCCCGAACTCGCGTACAGCGTCGGCGACGGCGGCCTCGGAAGCGCCAGCTGTAGTTCGAAGCGAGCCGGAGTCGCGCCGAGGCAGTGGTGGATGCCGTGGCCGAAGGCAACATGCGGACAGCGGCCACGGGTGACGTCGAGGTCGTCTCCGTCATCCAGCAGCGCCGGATCGCGGTTCGCCGCGGGCAGCGAGGTAACCACGTGTTCGCCACGCCGGACCAGGTGCCCGCCGATGGTGGTGTCCTCGACAGCTACCCGGACGAAGCCGGCGTGCAGAAGGCGTGGAACCGGCTGATCGGCAGCGAGCGGGCTCCAGTGGAGCATGGCTGTCCGGATGGAGGCCCGCCACGCGCCCCTGCTGGTGCCGACGGACGCCGAGGTGACCCGATGGCAAACGATCACCTTGATCCGGCGGGCCTGCGATCCGCACACTGCCGATCACCCCGTTGGGGATGTCCATGTCGGCGCCGGTACCTGCGGTGACGGCCACGCGGCCGGAATTGTCTTGGTTCACGAGTTTCTCGTCTTTGGTGTGTACCCGTCCAGGAACAGCCCGGGTGTTCCCTCTGCCGTCGAAGCTTAGGAAAACCGAGACAGCACGCACTTGAACCACAGCGACGTCCGTTCGGAACCTGAGTGCCATAAGACAACGTTGGAGCACACACTTCGGTTCGTTCACGGGCGGGCAGGGTGGCGAGACAGTCGGCGTCACACAGCACTGCGGCAGGCTGCTCGTAGGCGCCGACCAAGTTCTTGCCCTGCCACAGGTGACGGCCCGGGCAAGGGCGGGCGTGTACAGGAGCCGGGGGTCCGACAGGGCCCCCTCTGAGCGTCTCGCGTCGACCTATGATGAGTTTTGTGAGCGAGAAAACGAATCCTTTGGGTGCCTTTCTACGGGCGCGTCGGGAACTCGTGACGCCGCAGCAGGCGGGCATCCCCGACGGTGGTACGCGACGTGTGCCCGGCCTGCGTCGCGAGGAGGTTGCGATGCTGGCCGGTATCAGCGCCGACTACTACCTGCGCCTGGAGCGAGGTCGCGATCGCAACCCGTCGGTCCAGGTACTGGAGGCGATTGCCCGCGTACTTCAACTCGATGACGAGCATCTGAGGCATCTGCTGTCGCTGGCCTGTGAGGCTCCCCGTCTGCCTCGGCAACGCCCGCGCACGGAGACGGTCCCGCCCGGCGCGCTCAAACTGTTGGACTCGCTCGTCCAGCCGGCCTTCATCGAAGGGCGGTACTTTGACATCCTGGCCGCGAACAGCCTTGCGCGGGTTCTTGATCCGGGGTTGACCGTGGGTAGGAACCAGTTGAGGGATCTTTTTCTGGATCCGGCCGAGCAGGCGAACTACCCGAACTGGGAAGCCATGACGGAGTGTTTCGTCGCCAACCTGCGACAATCCGTCGGCACCGACATCGACGACCCTCGGTTCATTGAACTCACCGGAGAGCTGTCGCTGGCAAGCCCGCGATTCAGCCAGCTCTGGGCGCGCCACGAGGTCCGTGCACAGCACGGCACACTGGTCCGATTCAACCATCCGCAGGTCGGTGAGCTGAGTCTCAACCGGGAGCGCCTAGCCATCAGTGGCACCGACGGCCTGATGCTAATCATCTACCACGCCGACGCCGGGTCCACCGATGGTGACAAGTTGTCGCTTCTCGCCTCCGCGGATATGCCCGCTCGATACACGCGGCATGAGGGCCAGCAGGCTCGACAGAGCAACAACTGAGGCGGACGACCCTGGCTCGGTCACTCGTCGACGCGTGTTGTGCGATGCGCTGAGTCATCGCGCCGATCAAGCGCGCGCCCATTTTCAGCACCACCCGCAGGAGAGAGATACGCATGACCACCATCGGGATCCTTGGCTCTGGCCAAGTTGGACGCTCGATCGCCCGCGCGGCTGTCATCAACGGCTATGACGTCGTGATCGCCAACACGCGAGGGCCGCACACCTTGACAGACCTGGTCGAGGATCTGGGCACACGGGCGCGTACCGCGACCGCGGCGGAGGCTGCGGCGGCGGGCGATTTTGTGGTCCTTGCGTTTCGGTACACGCCCGGAGACAAGCTGCCCGCCGAGGAGCTTGCGGGCAAGGTCGTGCTTGACACCAACAACTACATGGCCTGGCGCGACGGCAGTTACCCCGAGCTCGATTCCGGTCAGAAGACGATCCATGAGCTGCGTCAGGAGATGCTGCCCGCGTCGAAGGTTGTCAAGGCCTTCACCCACGTGCAGCACCACCCGCGGCAAGACGGTCCCCGCGACGCCCTTCCCGGCCTGTTCCAGCTGGCTCGGCCCGCTGGCGCGCCGGACCGCAAGGCGCTGGCGGTCTCCAGCGACTACCGTGAAGCCGTCGAGCTCGTCACCCGGCTGTACGACGAGTTCGGGTACGACGCTGTGGATCACAGTCCTCTGAGCAAGTCATGGCGCAGCGCTCCCGGGACGCCCATGTGGCGCCACATCGTGGATGGTCAGACCCGGGAGCAGTTGGTCACCAACTTGAGTCACGCAGTCCACCCGTCGCGCCGGGGTCGCCGCTAACCCGTAATGGGCACCTTCGTGTCGCAAATTAGAGCGGGGCGAGAAGGCCGCAGCTGAGCTCGGAGCACGATTCGTCCAGCTCGACGTGACTGACGAGGCGTCGGTGATCAGTGCGCTGGCAACGATCGTCGCCGCCGAAGGCCGGCTCGACGTCTTGGTGCACAATGCGGGCATCCTCGAGACAGGGCTGAATGGCCCCGCGGCCCTGAGGTCGTTCGACACGAACGCGGTGGGGTTCGTGCGTGTCACGGAGGCGGCACTGCCACTGCTTCGCAAGTAATCCAATCCCAACGTCGTCACGATCTCGAGCAGCATGGGGTCGTTCTGGGCCGTGACCAATCCCGAGCGGCCTGAATCTGCGATGCCGCTTGCTCTGTACGCGGCGCTCGACTCGTCCGGGCCGACGGGAACTCTTCAGGATGAAGCAGGGGAGCTTGCCCGGTAGGCACGCGCAACTAAAGCGTGTTGCACAAGGATCTATGGCGGGCATTTCACCTCTATAGGTGAGGTGTTGAGGGCTGAGCCGTTATGGGTGGAGACGTTCACCGGGCTTCGGATGAGGCAGCTCGAGAGGTTGTCGGCCTCGGCTGAGTTCAGCCGACGCCGACAACCAGGAGCGGGTGCCGATCTGTTCCTTCAGCAGCGCGACAAACATCTCGGCGGCGGCGTTGTCGAAGCAAGGCCCCGTGCGTCCCATGCTCTACCGCAGCCCCAACCTGTTTGCCTCCCGACGGAGTTCGTCGGAGGTGTATTCACCGCCGTGGTCCGAATGCACGATGCAGCCGGCCACGTGTGGCAGACATGCCCAGCGCGTCGACGACCAAGGGTGCTCGGTGGTGGTCGGCTATGGAGTCGCCGACGACCTCGCGGGTCGCCAGATCGAGCCAGGTCGCCAGGTATAGCCAGTCCTCGTCGACGGCCGTGAAGGTGATGCCGCCGACGAGTTACACCCCGGGTGCCGGGGCAATGAATTCCCGCCCGAGGAGGTCGGGCGCCGGCTCGGCCCTCCGGGCCGGGCAGGCCAGCGACGGGCGCCTGCGGCGAGCCATGTCGGTGATGCCGCGCTCGCGCATGACATGCTCGATGCGCTCGTGGTCGATCGGGTGCCCAAGCCGACGCAGCTCACCGTGGATGCGCGGCACCCCGTAGGCGCCGCGAGAGCCGAGATGCAGCACGGTGATCTCGTGGGCCAGGGCGTCGTCAGGGGCCTTCCTCTCCGAGCGCGCCCTCTCATCGGCCAGTCACGCGTAGAGTGAGGACTGGCCCATGCTTTAGCAGTCGGCACAGCAGAGTGACGGCGTGTGTGGTCCTCTCCGCTTCGATGAGCGCGCGTTCAGACACGCCCAGTTCTCGTGCCGCCGCAAGGCGCTCGGCTCCCGAGTAAGCGAAATTCTCGGAAAGCCGAGCGCACCTTTTTACCCAGCGCCCCGACTCGGCGCGGTGCCCGGGACTGTTCCCGTTGAGGCTGATCTCGCGGGTCAGCTGCCCGTCAGCTGTTCGCGCATTTCGGCAGAGTCATGCAGCGCCGTCATATGTACGAACCGCCCGTCGCGCACCTGATAGATCGCGAACTCGACGATCTCGAACGAGGCGCCCGTAGCAGGGACCCCCAGCCACTCCTTCGCCGGAGTTCCTGTATTGATCAGACGTGCCGCAATGCGGTCACCGTCGAAGAGCAGTTCCTTCAGATCCCAGTGAAGGTCCGGAACCGCGTCCACGTCGTGCTTCTGAACTGCAAGGAGATCGTCCCGGGTGGCCGGTACACCGTTCAGTGTGGTCTCATCGTTGATGAACTGGTCCATGCCATCGAACTTGTGGGCGTTGAGGTCATCGATGTAGCGCAGGTAGAAAGCGCGCATTTCTTCTTCAGTCATTGGATTACCCTTTCTGTGTGGCAGCCCCGGGGTGGGGCCACTCGCAATCGCATGGTTGATGATAGGCCTACCCTTCACGGCTTTGCCGTGATCGCCAATGCAATGACCTTGCCCTTCTGCCTGCTATTCCGATCCCCGCAGGAATCTGGGTTCCATCGTGCACGATAAACTCGGTCGAGTTCGATGGTCGTTGAATCAAGCGGGTATACGTTCGAACTGGCCGTTTCTCTGATGTAGCGCTCAGCGAAGGCTTCTCATTCTGTGCTTCGAGAGTAGTGACGGCTGGCTTTCGGGATCCGTAGCACGGCAGGGCTCGTGGTCGTTGCGGCTGGTGATCTCACTCGCCAACGCCTCGACACAGAGCACGCCTTCCGGCTCATCTACGCCCGAAGGTGTGAGCTGAGCTCCCGCTGGCGCAAGCTGCTTCCGGCAGCCCCTCGTCCTAGTGCACCTGCGCAAGAACGAGACCCTGGTCCAGGCCAATGCCGGGCGCGCAGCTAGGTACCAAGGGCATTAGACGTCTCGCTCATGAAGCCAGCATAGGACTCGGCAGGTGGGATGGCACTGCCCAAAAGGGGGTCCTGCGACTCCCCAGGCTGGAGAGGACTCTGGTCCGGAAGGGAGGCCGTGCATAACGTGGTTAATGGCGTCACAAGCCAAGCCATGTAACACATAGCGTGTTGCACAGGAAAACTTGCGCCAAATATCGCTTAGCGTTCCTACCGGTCCGCTCGTACCGCATGTTTCAGGAGGAGGAAATATGGCCGTCGCACTCATCACAGGTGCCAACAAGGGAATCGGTTTCGAGACCGCAAAGCAGCTTCTCGAGTTGGGTCACGTTGTATATATCGGTGCTCGTGATGTAGACCGAGGCGAGAAGGCCGCAGCAGCGCTTGGCGCACGATTTGTGCAGCTCGACGTGACCGACGACGCGTCGGTGAGCAGTGCGCTTGGGACGATCGACTCGTCCGAGGGCCGACTCGACATCCTGGTGAACAACGCGGGAGTTCTGGGACACGGAGCCACCGACGGCCCCACGGCTCTTCATGCCTTCGACACCAATGCGGTGAGCGTGGTCCGTGTGACCGAGGCGGCGCTTCCCTCGCTGCGCAAGTCCTCGAACCCCACCGTGGTCAACGTTTCGAGCAGTGCCGGGTCTTTCTGGGCAGTGACCAATCCGGACCGGCCGGAGTTCGGCCTGCCGTTGGCCTTTTACTCCGCGTCTAAGGCAGCTGTCACCATGCTGACGGTCCAGTACGCCAAGGCCCATCTGGGCATCAAGTTCAACGCGGTCGAGCCCGGCACCACCGCGACCGACCTCACCGCGGTATTCGGCGTCGGACGGGCGCCGGAGGAGAGTGCCAAGGTCGTCGTTCGTTGGGCAACTCTCGACGCTGACGGCCCGACAGGAACCTTCCAGGACGAGTCCGGCGAAGTGCCGTGGTAGGCACTTCTATGAAGGCGATTGTTATCAGCGAAGCAGGGGGGCCGGAGGTGCTGGAGTCGCGTGAGCGGCCGGCACTTCGTCCGGGCCCTGGGGAAGTCTTGGTCGACGTCCGCGCGGCAGGTGTGAACTTCTTCGACACCGCCATCCGCAGGCAGGCCTTGACCGAAGTGCCGGGCGCGGAAGGCTCAGGCGTGGTGGTAGAGGTGGGCGAGGGCGTGCACGAGTTCGCCCTGGGCGATCGTGTCGCTTGGCTGACCATCACCACCTTCAACAGCTATGCCGAGCAGATCGTGCTCCCGACCAGCGGTGTCGTCGCGGTGCCTGACGCCATCGACGACGAGACGGCTGCGGCCGTGCTCCTGCAGGGCCTGACCGCGCTGCACTTTGCCACCGTGTCCCACCCGGTGCAAACGGGGGAGATCGCGCTTGTTCACGCGGCCGCCGGCGGTGTTGGGATGCTGCTCACGCAGGTCATCAAGTCCCGCGGCGGCACCGTGATCGGCCTGGTGTCGCGGCCTGACAAGGTCGAGCTCGCCGCCAGCGCTGGCGCTGACCACGTTCTGGTCTCCAGCGGGGACGCGTTCGTCGAGCGGGTGCGCGAGCTCACCGGCGGCGAGGGTGTGCACGCGGTGTTCGACGGCGCGGGTGCGACGACGTTCGCAGCATCACTGCAGGTACTGCGCACACACGGCACGCTGGTGTTCTACGGGCCGCTGATCGGGGACGTGCCGACCATCGCGATGAACGACATTCCCCGCAGCACCCGCATCACCTACGGCGTGACCGAGGACTACATCCGCACACCTGAGGCATTCAAGGCGCGCTCGGCCGAACTGTTCGCGCTCGTCGAGAAGGGTGATCTGGTCGTCCGGGTCACCGGCCGCTACCCGCTGGCCGAGGCGGCCAAGGCCCACGCCGACATCGAGTCACGCAAGACCACCGGGAAGCTGCTACTCATCCCCTGGTAACCGGTGACCGGAGGTACTCCCTTGCGGTCGGCAAGACCGGAGAGCAGCCGCACATAGCACGTGTATAGGGCTAATTATCGCGGACGGGTCTGTACGGTCGGGAGTGTCCAATCAAATTGACACACCCGTACGGTCTTCGGCTCTGTCCCGTAATCGGTGGTAGCGCTGTGTGGTGACCACTGGAGGAGGATGCGGTGGCGGAGCAGGGGGAACCCAGCTCGGCCTGCCGCCGGGGGCTGGTGATCTGTTGCGGGTCAATGCGGGTCGGCACGGCGGCCGGTGGTGGGGCATCGGGGTGGTCGCGTGAATGTATGGGCGAAGTGGCCGGATGGCGCCGGCTACGACGGCGCTCCGCCTGTGGCGAGGGCGGTTCGCGCCAGATCGCGCAGCCGGGCGTGGGCGTGGTCGGTGTCGTAGCGCTGATGCCAGGACAGGTATATGGGTGCCGGGGGCAGTTCGAGTGGGAGGGGGAGTACGGCCAGGCCGAGGTCGGCGGCCGCTGACCGCGTGGTGGTTTCGGGGACGCTGATCAGGAGGTCGGAGCGGCGGGCGAACTCCAGCGCGGCTGCTTCGGTGGGCGCGGTCGCCACCACGCGGCGGGTGAGGCCGAGCTGTGCGAGGGCGTCGTCGAGGGCGTTGCTGAGGTTTCCGCGTCGCGAGACGGTGACGTGCTCGGCGGAGGCGTACCGCTGTGCGGTGACGGTTCTGACGCGGGTGAGGGGGTGTCCCTGCCTGACGACGATGACGAGGCGGGTCTCGCCCACGTTCTCGGCTCGGATGTCCGGTGCGCTCGGGCGGTTGGCGTTCGCCTCCAGGTCGACCTCGCCGCGCCGCAACTCGGGGGTGTCGATGCTCGATTCCGCGACGAAGCGTAATTCAGCGAGAACTGCTGATCGGCATCCACACTGGCCTTGGCCGACCGCGCCGCAGGCCTGACCACCGGTGATCGGCACTTCCCATGTCAGGGTGGCCCAGGGGCCCCAAAGCCGAACCAGCCCGGTCGACCGAGACCGTCCGGGCAGCAGGCACCGCCGACCGGTGGGTGTGCCGGGGCAGCTGGATGGCTACACGGTGGTGAGGCTGACGCTTCCGAAGCTGGGCTGCGGTGCGGCCGCCTCGGCGGCACCCGCCACCGGCTGGGGGACGGACGGCACGATGGAGATGGTGGCCGGCCCTTCCGGCAGCAGACCCTGCTCCTGCAGGCGGAGGACCTGCTCGGTGATATCGAAGCTCACGTCGTGGCCGCCGTGGTCATGAAGCGCACCGTCGACGTCGGCCGCGCCGAAGAAGGAGATCCAGCCGACGAAGTAGGGGCCTGCCGGGTCGAGTTCGCCGCCGGGTCCGTTGAGGAAGACGTGGGACGGTGTTCCGGGCGGGACGTCGGTGCGCACATTGTGCACGGTGAGGATCAGTGTCTGGGGCGCGCTGCGGGCGGTCATGGACCGCATGGCCCGGCTGACGTTGCCGGCCGGTTCCAGGGACACCTCGGTCGGCTCGTGGAGGCTGAGGAGCTGCCGGGGTTGCCGACGACGGTAGCCAGAACCCGTTCGCCCGCTCTGGGAATCTGGGCAGGCGGCACGACCACCGGCCGCGTCCCCGTCCCGTCAGTCAGCGACCCGTATCCGTAGTCGCGCGGATCGATGCCGAGGAACTCCCTGGGCTTCTGGATCTGCCCGTTCTCGTCGAAGAAGATGAACGTCTGGTCCAGCCAGGACGTGTGGTCCGGGTTGAGGTTGTCCTTGCTCAGCCAACTGGACCAGAGCCGGTCGATGTTGCTGTGGTGCAGCCAGAAGATCGGATCACGGGCGGCGCCCGCCACGGACCCCATCCAGCCACCGACACCACCGTGGACCTGGTTGTGCGGGACGTTCTCCACCTCACCGAAGCCGCGGCGGAAGTGGTCCATGGAGGTGTAGCTGATCTCACTGCCGAAGCGCGGCTGGTCCGTCTGACGGGTGTGCGTGGCGGCGAAGACCGTCTGGCTGATGGCGGTGAAGGGATTGATGTCCGTGTAGGGGAGCACCTCGAAGGCCGAGTTCGTGCCCGGGCTGCGGTGCGGGGTCTGCCAGAAGTCCGCTGTGGATGCCGCCTGCTTCCAAGAGGTCGTCGAACCGGGCCGCGTACTCCTCCAACGGACCCGGCGCAGGCGGACACGGACGGCGAGCGGTCATCCTCAGCCCTCGGCAAGGCAGTTGACTCCTACCACCGGCCTACGACCAACCCGACCTGCCGCCAACCCACACCCCCGCCGGATTCAACCAATCACCGGTAACAAGGAATTGGGGCCACTCCGCGTCCACGTCCGCCGGCTCGCCGACCGCCGCTCAGCGGCTGGCTGATCGTCGAGCAGGTCTACGACCACCAGGGCAACGTCGGCTAGGCCGAAGACGCCCCTGATGGCCGTTCCTGGCTGGTCGACCCTGATCCTGGTCTTCGACGCCTGGGAGCACCCCTTCTACCTGCAGTACAAGAACCAGAAGGTCGACTTCGTCGAGGCCATGTGGAAGGGTCAACTGACAGGACGTGGCCAAGCGGTACGCCGCCGCCAAGGAACGCGGCGACACCTGCTGCTTGCGCCGTGACGGCGAACGAGATGACCTACTCGTGATCATCTTCTCTGCTTTCGCCGGGTAGGCAGCACCTCGAAGGGTGCCCGCGAGGACGTGACTTGCGGGAGTCCTTCCGCTTTCGAAGCGATCAGCGGTCGCCGCGAGTCACCACCTCGCCCTTTTTCTACGAATCGGTTTCGATCCAGGCCGTCGCTTGGGTCCGGAGGACGGTGCGGGAATCATGGGGCCATGCACCGGCCGCTCCGCCTCCACGCCCCCGAGTGGGTCACGGCCGACGATTCGGTTCTGAACGTCGCGCTCGTGTACCCGATGCAGGGGCCTGCCGGTATCTTCGGTCCCACCTGTGAGGCGTGCGCACGGCTGGCCGCCGAGGAGGTCAACAAGGCGGGTGGCGTCCTCGGCAAGGAGCTGCGGCTTCTCGAGGTGGACGGCGGCCGGGACCCGCAGGCGGTGGCGCGGGACGTGGAGGCGCTGGTCGCGACCGGATCCGTGCACGGCGTGACCGGATGGCACATCTCGTCCGTTCGTGAGGCGGTGGCGCCGCGCATCGCCCACCGGGTGCCGTACGTCTACACAGCCCTGTACGAGGGCGGCGAGCGCACCGAGGGCGTCTTCATGACCAGCGAGACCCCCGACTGGCAGCTGCTGCCGGCCATGCGGCTGCTCGCCGAGACGCGAGGCGTGCGCCGCTGGTTCGTCGTCGGCAACAACTACGTCTGGCCCCGGCACACGGCCCGCGCCGCCCGCCGCTACGCGCGCGCCAGCTGGGGCAGGGTCTGCGGCGAAGGGTACCTCCCGCTGGGCACCGACGACTTCCGGGCCGTGCTGCGGCGGATCGAGCATGCGGACGCGGACGGTGTGCTGATGCTGCTGGTCGGCAGCGACGCGGTCCGTTTCAACCGGGCCTTCGCCGCCTCGGGGCTCGACCAGCGGTGCCTGCGGCTGAGCACGCTGATGGACGAGAACATGCTGATGGCCAGCGGCCCCGCGACGACTGGCGACCTGTTCAGTACGGCCGGGTTCTTCGCGTCACTGGCCAACCAGGACACCCTGGACTTCCATGGCCAGTACGCCGCCCGGTTCGGGATCGAGGCGCCCGCCCCGGGCAGCCTGGGTGAGTCCTGCTACGAAGGCGTGCTACTGCTGGCCGCGCTCATCGAACAGGCCCGCACACTCGACGTCTGCGCGATCGGAGCCGCTGCCGAGGCGGTCTCGTACGAAGGACCGCGCGGGCTGCTCCGTCTCCATGACCGGCATGTGCGTCAGCGTATCTACCTGGCGGAGGCGGACGGGCTCGACTTCAACGTCCTCGCCCAACTGCCCGCCCCGCACGACCTGTTGTGACCCGGCTTGCCGGAGTGCCTTCCAGCGCATCGGCCAGCCGGTTCAGCAGGACGTGCAGTTGCTCCCCGTCCTCGTCGGCGAGGAGATGTTCCAGATGTGCCCAGTCGGACCGCACTTCGCGTACCAACTGCTGCCATCTCTCCATGCCCCGTGGCGTGAGGTGGGCAAGGACGCGGCGGCGGTCGGCGGGGTCGATACGGCGGTAGACCAGATTCTGGTCCACGAGTTGGTCGATCAGCTTGGTGAGGCTCGGTGCGGGCAGGAAGGCGTGGTCGGCGAGGGCCGTCATGTTGTGCCCCTGCCCGTCCGAGAGCAGGTCGAGGACCCGCCACGCCTCTATCGAAACGGCGAACTCGTCCAGTACTGACTGTACTCGGCGTACGGAGAGGCGCTCGGCTCGCGTCAGCAGATGGAGCAGTTCCTGGGGCCGCCTCGCCATCGCGCTCCTCCGCTCGAAGCCGTAGTTCTCCATGTCAGGTTGCCTGTTGAGCCTACCGTCGACCGCCGCACCCCTGACAAGAGGAACCGGGAAAATAGATCCTTTCCGCAGGAAGCATTAATTGCCGCGGTCGAGATACCAGCCAACTGTCCATCTCCCCAGCGCATTTGTCATGTGGCCGGTCATTCTTTACTTCCATCAGAAACTGTTCTTCAACTACGCCGCAACGCGCCGGAAACAGTTTGCTCGCAGGCTGTGGACGCACTTCAGCGACCAGCCCGGACGGCACCCCGATTCGGCTGGCGATCCGTGCGACAAACGCCGCCGCCTCTGAAGCGCGCTCCGTCCATTCCCTCCCCAGAGTCGTTCCGCTCTCTTCGCACCGCCCTTCGGGGCATGGAGGTTTTGTATGTCCGGGCTCAGCATCAGCAGACGTGGCTTGTTGGCCGGCATTTCGGCGGCCGGCGCGTCCGCGGCCCTCAGCGCCTGCGGCGCCAAGACGGGCAGTGACACGTCATCGGACTCCGCAGCCAAGGCCGACACCTCCGGCGGCACCGTCAAGGTCGGTCTGCTCAACTCGCTGTCGGGCACGATGGCCATCAGCGAGGTCACGGTTCACAACGCGCTGCTGCTCGCCATCAAGGAGATCAACGCCGCCGGGGGTGTACTGGGCAAGAAGCTCAAGCCCGTGAGTCAAGACGGCGCCTCCGACTGGCCGACCTTCGCGGAGAAGGCCGAGACCCTGATCAAGGACGACAAGGTCGCGGCTACCTTCGGCTGCTGGACCTCGGCCAGCCGCAAGGCCGTCAAGCCCGTCTTCGAGCGGTACAGGTCGCCGCTCTTCTACCCGGTGCAGTACGAGGGCCTGGAGCAGTCCCCGTACATCTTCTACGTCGGCGCCACCACCAACCAGCAGATCGTCCCCGCCCTTGACTACCTCAAGAAGCAGGGCCTGACCAAGCTCTACCTGGTCGGCAGCGACTACGTCTTCCCGCGCACCGCCAACAAGATCATCAAGGCGTACGCGAAGGCCAAGGGCATGACGGTGGTCGGCGAGGACTACGCGCCGCTCGGCTCCACGGAGTTCGGCACCATCGTCAACAAGGTCAAGGACTCCGGCGCGGATGCCGTGTTCAACACCCTCAACGGCGACAGCAACGTTGCCTTCTTCAAGGAGTACAAGTCCTCCGGACTGACCGCGAAGAGCATGCCGGTGCTGTCCGTCTCCATCGCCGAGGAGGAGGTGAAGAGCATCGGTACCCAGTACCTCGCGGGTCAGCTGACCGCGTGGAACTACTACGAGACCACGCCCGGCGCGGCCAATACCAAGTTCGTGGCGGCGTACCAGGCCGAGTACGGCAAGGGCAAGCCGACCAGCGACCCGATGGAGGCCGCCTACATCTCCGTCTACCTGTGGAAGGCCATGGTCGAGAAGGCGGGTTCCTTCGACGTCGCAAAGGTCAAGGCGGCCTCCGACGGCATCACGTTCGAGGCCCCCGAGGGCAAGGTAACCGTTGACGGCGCCACCCAGCACGTCTACAAGACGGCCCGGATCGGCAAGGTCGGTGCGGACGGGCTGATCACCGAAGTGTGGAACTCGGGCGGCCCGATCAAGCCTGACCCGTACCTGAAGGGCTACGACTGGGCCTCCGGCCTGTCCTGATCCCCAGCCCCCTCGTGGTGTGACCCGGCCTCTTCACAGGCCGGGTCCGCCCCGCGCCCGCACCTCCGTCCCCGACCCGGAGCCCCTTCATGACGGTCATCCTCAACCAGTCCTTCACCGGCATCAGCATCGGTGCCGTGCTCCTGCTCATCGCGCTCGGTCTGACCCTGACCTTCGGGCAGATGGGCGTGATCAACATGGCGCACGGCGAGTTCATCATGGCCGGGGCCTACACGACGTATGTCCTGCAGAAGTCCATCAGCAGCGCCGGAGTCTCGCTGCTCGTCGCCCTGCCCGTGGCCTTCCTCGTCGCCGGTGCCATGGGGGCGCTTCTGGAATGGCTGCTCATCCGGCGCCTTTACCCGCGGCCGCTCGACACCCTGCTGGTCACCTGGGGCGTCTCCCTGATGCTCCAGCAACTGGCCCGTGACATCTTCGGCGCCCCCAACGTGCAGACCCATGCCCCGGACCTGCTCACCGGCAACATCTCCCTGGGCGGCGGCATCACCTTCGCCAACAGCCGCTTGTTCATCCTCGGCCTGGCCCTGCTCTGCGTCCTCGCCCTCACACTGATCCTGCGGCTCACCCCGCTCGGCCGACGCATCCGGGCCGTCGTGCAGAACCGCGACCTCGCCGAGGTGTCAGGCATTGCCACCGGCCGGGTCGACCGCATTACCTTCTTCATCGGCTCGGGCCTCGCGGGTGTGGCCGGCGTCGCGCTCACCCTCGTCGGCCCGATCGGCCCGACGATGGGCATCAACTACGTCGTCGACGCCTTCTTGGTCGTCGTCGTGGGCGGCATCGGCCAGCTCAAGGGCAGCGTGATCACCGCGTTCGCGCTCGGGGTGCTCCAGTCCGTCCTCGAGTACTCCACGACCGTCAGCGTCGCGAAGGTCATCGTGCTCGTGGCGATCGTCGCTTTCCTCCAGTGGCGACCCCAGGGCCTGTACACGCTGCGCACCCGGAGCCTGGCATGACGACAACTACCCCCACCCATGTGACCCCGGCGTCCGCACCGCTGTTGGAACGCTTCCGTGTGCCTGCCGGCTTCGCCCTCGGCGCCGTCCTCCTCCTCGGCGTCGCCCCGCTCGCCCTCTCCGACTTCCGCCTCTCGCTCCTCGCGAAGTACCTGTGCTACGCGATCGTGGCCGTCGGCGTCAGCCTCGCCTGGGGCCGGGGCGGGCTCATGGTGCTTGGCCAGGGCGTCTTCTTCGGCCTCGGCGGCTACGCCATGGCCATGCACCTCAAGCTCACCGACGCCGCCGCGACCGGCGAGACGTTGCCCGACTTCATGCAACTGTACGGCACCGGCGACACGCTGCCCTGGTGGTGGAAGCCCTTCGCCAACCCGGCCTTCGCGCTCGCCATGACAGTACTGCTGCCCATGGCGGTCGCCGCGCTGCTCGGCTTCTTCGTGTTCCAACGCCGGGTGAAGGGCGCCTACTTCGCGATCCTGAGCCAGGCCCTGGCCGCCGCCCTGTCGATCTGGCTGATCGGCCAGCAGGCCACCACCGGCGGCACGAACGGCCTCACCGACATCCAGGGCTTCTTCGGATACTCGCTGGACGACCCGGTCAACCAGCGGATGGTGTACTTCATCATCGCCGCCGTGCTGCTCCTGCTGATGGCCGGTGCACGCCAACTGTTCGTCAGCCGCTACGGCGAACTCCTCATCGCCGTACGTGACTCCGAGGAACGTGTGCGCTTCCTCGGCTACAACCCGGCCAACGTCAAGCTCGTGGCGTACGTGATCGCGGCGGGAATGGCGGGTCTGGCCGGCGCCCTCTTCGTCCCGGCGGTCGGGATCATCTCGCCTGCGCTGATCGGGATCGTGCCGTCCATCGGCTTCGTCATCGGCGCGGCGGTCGGCGGCCGGGCCTCACTGGTGGGCGCGGTGCTCGGCGCGATCGCTGTGGCCTGGGCGCAGAGCACGCTGTCGGACGCCTTCCCCTCCGCATGGACGTATCTCCAGGGCCTGCTCTTCGTCGTGGCGGTCGGCTTCCTGCCCGGCGGCCTCGCGTCCCTGGGCGTCGTGCGCAGGCGCCGCATCCGTAACCGTACGACTGGAGAGACAGTATGAGCGGCGAGGGACTGACCGTCCGCGACCTGCGCGTGACCTTCGACGGCTTCACTGCCGTCGACGGCGTGGACCTGGATATCGGTCCAGGCGACCTGCGATTCCTGATCGGCCCGAACGGCGCAGGCAAGACCACCCTGGTCGACGCGGTCACCGGCCTGGTGAAGGCCACTGGATTGGTCCGCTTCGGAGGGGAGGAACTCCTCGGCAAGCCCGTGCACCGCATCGCCCGCATGGGTATCGGCCGCACGTTCCAGACCGCAACCGTTTTCGAGGAATTGACCGTCCTGCAGAACCTCGACATCGCGGCGGGCGCGCAACGAGGCCCGCTCACCCTGTTCCGCCGCCGCAAGGGCATACCCGAGCCGGTGAGGAAGGCGCTCGAGACCACCGGCCTGACCGACCTGTACGACCGCCCGGCGGGTGTGCTGGCCCACGGCCAGAAACAGTGGCTGGAGATCGCCATGCTGCTCGTCCAGGACGTGAAGCTGCTGCTGCTCGACGAGCCGGTCGCCGGCATGAGCCACGACGAACGCGAGGCCACCGGAGAACTGCTGCAACGCGTCAGCGCGGACCGCACGGTCGTCGTCATCGAGCACGACATGGACTTCATGCGCTCCTTCGCCCGCAGTGTCAGCGTCCTGCACGCCGGCAAGGTCCTCAGCGAGGGCTCGGTCGCCGAGGTCCAGGCCGACAGCAAGGTCCAGGAGGTCTACCTCGGACGCGCCTCCGAACCCGAGCCCGATGCCGTACCCGTCGCCGAGGAGGCGTGACACCGATGCTGCAGATCAACACCGTCCGGGCGGGCTACGACCGCACCACAGTGCTGCACGGAGTGACCGTCACGGTCCCGAAGGACGGCGTCGCGGCTGTTCTCGGCCACAACGGCGCAGGCAAGAGCACCCTCCTGCGCGCGGCCATGGGACTGCTCAAGCCGACCGTCGGGACCATTCGGCTCGACGGCGAGGACATCACCCGCCTCACCCCGCACCAGCGGGTAGCCCGCGGCATGGCGTACGTGCCGCAGGGCCAGCAGTCCTTCTCGCACCTCACCACCGCCGAGAACCTCCAACTCGTCGCCGACGGACGCCGCCACGGCAAGGAGGCCATCGCCGAGGCGCTGGACATCTTCCCGGTCCTACGGGAGTTGTCCGGTCGCCGCGCCGGACTGCTCTCCGGCGGCCAACGCCAGCAACTCGCCATCGCCCGCGCCCTGGTCACCCGGCCACGGCTGCTGCTGCTCGACGAACCGACCGAGGGCATCCAGCCGTCCGTCGTCGCGGAGATCGAGGAGACGATCCTGGCCCTCGCCCGGCGCGGCGGACTGTCCGTCCTCCTCGTCGAACAGCACGTCGGCTTCGCCATGCGCGCCGCCCAGCACTACTACGTCCTGGAGGCGGGCCGGGTGACCTCCTCCGGCGAGGGGGGAACGAGGGCAGAGCAGACGGTACGGGCGGCGCTCAGCGTATGAGACGGATCGAGCCGGTCCCGCGGTGAGGCCGCAGGGGCTGAGATGCGACAGCGGACTTCCTCGGCCACTGCGCCGCAGTCCCGCACTGACCGCCGCGCTGCAGGACGGTACCGTGCTGGCCGGACCGATGAGCCGCGACGAACTCCGCGATGAGCATTGTCAGGTTGAGTGGGAGCCCTCTCCGGTGGCGTGGTCATCCGTCTGTTCGGATCGCTGGAGGGCTGCTCGTGGACACGCCGTCGTACCGGAGCTTCCGCTTCCCGCCGGAGATCATCTCCCGCTGCGTATGGCTGTACCACCGGTTCAGCCTGAGCTGCGCGATGTCGAGGAGCTGATGCTCGAGCGCGGCATCGAGGTGACGTGGGAGGCAATGTGCTCGGCGTCCTGCTGCAGAAGCGCCGCGACGAGCCTGCGGCCAGGCGCTTCTTCCGAAAACTCATGAAGAAGACTCGCTCCGTGCCCCGGGTGATCGTCACCGACAAGCTCCGCTCCTACGGCGCTGCCCACCGCGAGGTCATGCCCTCGGTCGAGCACCGGGACGGAGGCGATGGCAGTACCGCCCTGCAAGCGCACCGGCCAACAGGGGAGCGACAACAAGAACCAGGGCCGGAGGTACGGGGACAACCACAATTACTTCCTGCGCCATATGAACGTTGGGGTCGAAACGAGGACCGCGAAATCAACAGCACGGCTGCATCACTCGTACGGGCCCTGCAGGCGCTGGTGCTCACGGAGTGACCGTGTAGGTCTGCACGTCGAAGGTATGCCCCAGCGAGTCGGTCGGCGCGACCGTCACCGAGGTCCCCCGCACGGTCACTTTCAGGAAGTGGTAGACCTGCGCGTCGTCGGTCGGCACCGTGCCGGCCCCGCAGGCCGAGCCACGATTGCGGCTGTACGACCAGCCGATTCCATAGGCGTCGGTGGCCGAGCAGCCTTTCTCACCCACGGAGTGCACATCGGCGCCGCCGCCCCCGGTGACATACGAGACGATCCGGCCGGGGCCGGCGCTGTTGCGCTGGTAGAGGTGCGAGTGGCCGTTGAAGACGAGGTCCACACCGCCGCCGAGCAGGGTCTGCTCGACATTCGAGAGGAAGGCGTCGCTGGGCTCGCTCGCGCTGTCGGAGCGCAGCGGGAAGTGGAAGAACGCGAACTTCGGCCCGCTCGGATGGGCGGCCAGATCGGCCTTCAGCCACTCATACTCGGCCTCCCCGTCCTGCCAGTGGGCGTGCGCGTCCTGCTCGTAGATCGCACAGTGCGACCCGCACGAACCGCCCGTCGCGTCACCGGTGTTGGAGTTCCCCCAGGCCGCGTCCAACATGTAGAAGCGAGCGCCGCCCGTGGTGAAGGCGTAGTACGACGTCGGATAGCTGGTCGCGCTCGAGTTCAGATACGACGGGTAGTCGACCATGCCCCACACCCCGCCGGACGCGGCCGCCAGCGCCGACTGCTTCCACACCGACAGATAGGTGGCCGTCATGCTGTGGTTGCCGACCGTGCCGATGAGCGGGATGCGCATGCCGGGCTGCGTCCAGTACGACGGCCCGAACCACGAACTCACCTGCGCGCCCGTCTGGTTGAGGTCACCGTACTGCGTCTGCGAGGTGCCCGGGTGGGTGTTGTCGCCGGTCTGGACGACGAAGCGAGCCCCGCTGGACGCGATCTGGCTCATCACGTTCGCTTGGTTCACGTTCAGGGAACCGTCGTCGACCCCGGCGTTCGTGGTCTCGCCGGTGTCGCCGAGCACGTCGAAGGTGAAGGGGGCGGTGGAGGTCGCCGAGTCGGGGGTGGTGAAGCTCGGTGTCGCCAGGGTGGCGAGCAGGTCGGTGCCGGAGGCGGTGTACACGCGGTAGCAGTAGCCGGTATTCGCGCTCAGGCCCGTCAGCGCCACCGAGTTGGCGTACTCGCGGGTGGTGCCGACGGTGATGGGGCTGCCCAGGGGCGCCGAAGTCGCTGCAGTGGCGGCGCAGTTGCCGATCGGACCGTAGCGCACCGACCCGCGGCTCTGTGTGGTGGTCGCCCAGCTCACCTGGACCGATGTCGTCGTGGCGTCCGAGAGATACGGCGCACGCGTCAACTGAGCGTCCACGCCCGGGAGATCGGCGTGGGCAGCGGGCGCGAACGACAGCGCCGTACCTGCCCCAAGGGCGAGGGCCGATACGGCGTTGCGTAGGTTCTTGAGCTTCTTGGAGGTGCCTCTTCTGGTCATGTTCTTCCTTCCCTTCTCCTTCTGATCCCCCTCAACCGGGTCAGGCCGGTGACCGCGCCCACCAGCAGCAGCGCGCTGCCGGCGAGGCGTAGCAGGCCCGGCCAGTAGCCGAGGGGGTCATGGCGGGCGGCTCGCGAGGGATGTACCGAGGGGGCGGCCGAGGCGGGGACGTTCCGCAGCCGGCGCAGGGCGTCGAGTGCCTGTGTGCCGTGCTCCACCGACGGTTCCACATGTGAGTTCTCGCTGAACTCGTTCCAGCTGATCAGTCCGAGCACATCCGGGCGCGAGGCCATGGCGGCCGCGTACTCGGTGCGGAGTGTCCGGCCACCGTCGCGGGGGACGGCCTTCGTGCCGCCCACCAGCCGGGCGTCGAAGCCCGGCGCGAACGGTGCCATCCAGTAACCCTTCGCCCGGTGCACAGTGTCGGCCATGTCTCGCAGCTTGGTCTCATGACGGTCGTTGGTGTCCGGATTCACCGACGACCAGTAGTAGGCGTCCCCGTCGGTGACTTGGTCCAGCCTGCGGATCCCCGTCGGGTTTTTCTCCGTGTCGAGCACCAGCATCTGCTTGCGCACAGGTCCGGTGATCCGCGCGACGTCCGCGGTCGAATACTCCCAGGTGCCGCTGAACACGGTGAGCGGTTTGCCGCCGAGCCGGAAGAACGCCGGGTGGTAGGCGTAACGGTCGTGCAGGAGACGGAAGTCGGCCGCGACCCGGGCGGTCTCCAACGGTCGCCGGTGGAAGTCGAGTCCCTGATAGATGACCGCCACCTTGAAGTTCCGTTCCTGTGCCACGTCCAACAGCAGCTGCAGACGGCGGTTGTTGGCGGCACCGGACTTCCAGCTCACCACGAAGCCATCGATCCCCGCGGACCGTGCCCAGTCGATGTGCGTACGGATCACGGAGGCGTCGTCGCTCGAATAGCGGCCCAGGCGCGGGTAGTCGGTCTTCGCCCGCTGCCACGAGGACTCCTCGAACCATTGGTAGTAGTACGCGAGCAGCGGCACTCGCCGCCCCTCCATCGAGGTGGCGGAGGCCGGGAACAACCCGGCCAGCACCAGCGCCAACACGGCCAGCAGTCCGGCTCTCCTCACCCCTCACCACCCAACCGTCTGCGCAGTCTCCGCCCGATCACCAGCAGTCCGGCGGTCAACAGGGCCAACACACCCACGACCACGGCGAGATCGGCGCGGCTGACGACCCGTACCTGCACACTCTGTGTCTGCGACAGCCGGATCTGCCGGGTCGCGCGCAGTCCCTGACTGCCCGTCACTTCGACCTCATACTGTCCGTGGGGCAGATCCCGCAGTGTCGCCGACCGGTCCGCGCCGAACGGCACCTCGCGTACCGACCCGTCCGGCAGCCTGATCCGTGCGGTCCGCCCCGCCGCCGATCCGAACACCGCATCGCGCGCCGAGACCGTCAGATCGTGGAACGGCGTGACAAAGGCGACCTCACGATCCAATGCAGGCCGAAAACGCTGGCGCCCCGCGTCCACCGTGTTCGCCCCGTAGGCGTCCGCCGACTGAAGGGCATAGCCGACCGTCCGCGAGGTCAGCACGCTCTTGCGGTACACGGGCAACAGCCCGTCCAGCCACACCGGTCGGCCCACGGGCAGCCGCTGGGTGTCCCCGGTATCGCTGCGCACGCTCAGATACGGCACCCGGTCCCGGGGTACCGCCCTGCCTTCCTGGTCCACACAGCGCACGGTCACCCGGTACCGCGCGGTGAAAGCCGCCGTCACCGTGTAGTCCGCCCGGAGCGGCAGCCCCTCGACCGTACGCCTGAACGCCTGGTCGGGATCGCGCTGCCCGGTCCACCGTGCAAAGGTGAACTGCCTCTGTGGTGAGGTCAGTCCGGCGTCGTCGACGGACAGGGTGTGTCCGGCGAAATCGTGCGCGCCGGTGAACTGCGCCGTGCCGTCCGCGCCGGTCGTCGCCGTCTGTCCGTCGAACACGAAGCGGACACCGGCGAGTTGGGGTGTCGTCCGCACGGTGACGGTGACGGGCATCACCGCGGCGGCCCGCGTCGGAGCCAGGCCAGCCATGACGACCCCGGAGAACACCAACAGCCTCAGGATGTACGCCATTTCGGCCTCACCGCCCCCCACAGCAACCCGGCCACCACCGCCGACGCCACGCCGTACACCGTGTACACAGGCGCGGGCGATGGGCGCCGCGCCACAGGAAGGGCCGCCGCTCGGGCATCGGCGGGAATGAGTTCCGCCTGTCGTGGGGGCGCCCCGAAGTCGAAGGCGTCGGCAAGACTGTGTGCCCCGGTCGTACGCCCGCCGAGCGGCCGCAGCCCCCAGTTCTCGACCACGAATCGCAGCGCACTGGCCGCCTCGAACTGCCCGTGCTGCACGGCGCCTTGTGGCGCGTACGGACTGACCAGCACTGCGGGCACGCGCAGCCCCCGGCCGGACGGCGGCTTCACATGGTCGTACCAGCCGCCGGAACCATCGTATGACCACAACAGGGCGCACGAGGACCAGTAGTGACTGACCATCAGCTGCGAAGTCAGCTCTCGCACCAAGCGCTGTCCGGCTGGTACCGAGCGTGCCGACCGCTCGCCCGCGCCCGACGACGCGATGTACGCCACCGCCGGCAGCGTGCCGCGCTCCAGGTCCCGGTAGTACTCGCCGAGGTCGGCGATGTGCGAGTTGAGCTTCGGGCCGTCTGCGAAGCGCGGGATGTCGAGGAGCGGGACGCGTACGGTCTGGGTCGTGAGGGCGTCGGACGAGCGGTAGGTCTGCTTCGGGTCGTAGTTCTGGACATAGAACTTCCAGCTGACACCGGCCTGTTGGAGCCGGTCGAAGATCGTGGGGCCATTCAGGTCCGAGGTGCCCGCCACCCAATGGGCGCGGTTGGTGCGGGTGCCGCCCAGGGAGGAGGCGAAGAAGTGGTCGAAGAGTTCGTAGTGGTCCGCCGCGTTCCAGTAGAAGGGCAGGTCGCGGCGGTCGTAGTAGCCCATCGCCACCCGCCCGTCCCGGCCTTGCCGCTCGAAGGCGGAGACGAAGGAGTCCATCCGCCCGCCGTCGAACTGCCGCTGCACCAGGCGGGGTCCGGCACCGGGGGAGACCGGTCCCGAGCCGTGCAGCGGGTACGGTGCGACGGCGCCGGCGGCCGGGTGCGCAGGATCGACCTCCTGTCGGTCCCCCTGCGTCAGACCGTCGACACCCGGATAGGTGCCGAAGTAGTGGTCGAAGGTACGGTCGCCCTGCATGAGATAGACAAGGTGCTCAATGGGCGTACGGGTACGTGGAGTTGACGCCGTAGCCGGTCCGGCGCCCGCCAGCAGGAGGAGCAACGCGACGAGCACAACCCTCATGACGGCCTCACTCGGTAGATCACGACCACCTTCACCCCGCTCGCATTGCGCGCCGTGAACACCGCATGCCCGTGGTAATGCTTCACCAGTACCGCCAATTTGCGGGTGAAGAACTGCGTACGGCGGGCTGTGTACGCGTCCCACACCAGGTACTGGAAGTCGCCGTCCCGCAGCGCCCGGTCCGGATTCGGGACCGCGCGGTAGCTGGGGTTGCGGCGGGCCGGATCGGGCGAGACGGACAGCGCGGAGACCGGACGCAGACCGTAGTACTGCACCACGTTGGCCATCGACGGCCCGATGGCCAGCAGCCGCGCACCCTCCGGCGCGTACGTCCGCACCCATTGCCCGGCCTCCCGCCCGCCCGGCAGTCCGCCGGTCCCGGCCAGGAACCGGGTGCTTGTCTGGGGTTGGATGCGCACCCAGGACGGAAGGGCCAACGAGCCCACCACCAGCCAGATCGCCGCGGCAGCCGCGAGGCGCTGCGCCCGCACCACGCGCGGGAACGAGGTGAGCGTCCGTCCGGCCAGCACCGCGAACACCGGTGCCGCGGGCAGCAGATACTGGAAGCCCTTCACCGGCCACACCGTGAAGAACAGCGCGGGCACGACCACCCAGCACACCAGCAGCCGCTCCCGCCAGGTGTTCTCACGCCGCAGCCACACCAGCCCGGCGACGGCCGCCACAACCACCAACGGGCCGACGGCCCACGGAACTTCACGGCCGTAGAAGTAATAAGGATGGTTGGCGCGGCGGAACATCTGCCACAGCAGATAGCTGCCACCCGTTCGCGCATGCCCGGCAAGCAACTGCGACAGTGGATGCGCGAGGGCCACCACCCCGACCACCCCGAGCGCGGGCAGCAGGTGCCACCAGCGGGTGCGCACGGCCGGGGTCAGCGCGAAGAACGCGTAGAGCGATCCCAGGAGGACGATCGACGTCTCCTTGGCCAGGACCGTGAACCCGAGCATGCCACCGGCCGCCAACAGCCAGCGCGGGGCGTGGGATTCCGCGTACCGCACGACGCAGTACAGCGCCGCGGTCGCGCACAGCGTCATCGGTCCGTCGAGGAGCACCTGTCGGCTGACGACGACGTGGTACGGCATCACGGCCAGCAGCAGCGCGCCGACGAGCGCGGCCCGCCGCCCGTGCAGCCTGCGCCCCAGCCCGTACGTCAGTGCCACCGTCACCACCCCGAGCAGCGCCGGCACCACACGCGCCGCCCAGTCGCTCTCGTGGATGCGCAGCGCGAGCGAGACCAGCGACTGGAACAGCACCGGGTGAGCCCTGAACACCGGGAAGAGCGACCCCAGTCGGCCGTCCCCGGCGAGCGAGGCCGCCGTACCCGTGTACACCGCCTCGTCGCTGTTGAACCCGGTCGCGGTCAGCTGCCACAGTCGCAGGAACGCCGCGACGAGAAGGATCAGGGCCAGTGGCATCACGGCCCGTACCCCGGCGCCGGAGGGGGCCGGCGCCGGGGCGGTACGGGATGCTCCCGAGGGGAGCACGGAGCGGTCGGTCATGCGGCCGAGCTGGGCTGCAGGCCCCACCGGGGCCAGGCCTCGGCGCTGCTCACCGGCGGCCGTTGGCCCTCGCCCGCCAGCAGCCGCGGGATCTCGTCGGCCCACCCGAAGCGGTCCGACGCGATCACCCGCGTACGGACCCCGGAGAGGAATCCGGCGAGTATCTCCCGCTCACGGGCGCGCAGTTGGACGTGGTCGAGACCGTCGATGTACAGGGCGGGCGCGAGATGGCGGTACGGCGGGAAGCCGTACGCGTCCTCGGTATTGACCAGCATCCGTTCCAGGGCCACGTCGGCATCGAGGTCGTACAGATCCGGCGCCCCGCGCTCGATCACGAACAGGTCCCTCACCTCGGTGCTTGACCCGAGCCGGCACGGCACGAGCCGGTCGACGTTGTACTTCGGCGGCGGCACCAGGATCTGCGTGAGCGCGTTGATGCCCATGATGGGCAGGTTGAATCGGGACAGCATGAGCGCGATCGACCGGCCGCCCTTGCTGTGCAGCCTCGACTGGATGTTGAGCCGCCTCCACTCCTTCCTCGTAAGGTCCTCGGCCTGCACGGCACGCAGCGTGTGCGCACTGATGGTGAGCGGCTTCGGGAAGCACACGGCCAGCCCGGTCGCGTCGACGACGGTCATGTCGTCCGACAGGAACCGCCCGCCGTGCTCGCGCAGCAGCCGCAGCACGGTCGCCGTCTTGCCGGTGTCCGTGAGCGCCGACAACATCACGCCCCGTCCGTCCAGTTCGATGCAGGCGGAGTGGAGCAGCATCCGCCCGCGCGAGATCAGCACGAACCGCAGCAGCGCCTCGACCACGTTCGTGTACACCACATGCGGCGAGCGGGCGAGCAGCGGGCCGACCTCGACGGTGATCGGCGGGCCCAGCCGGACCCGGAAGTTGGCGCCGAAGCGGCCCAGATGCTCCTCGTAGCGCAGCGCTGCCGACGCGCTGCGGTCCTCGGTCAGCTTGGCCCGCCCCCGCGGCCTGCGCCGCCCGACGTCCCCGACCCGTACAGCGATGTCCACGTCCGCGTCCGGAATCCACTGCGCGCGGAAGAACTCCAGCTCGGGCAGTCGGATCTGGGAGCCGATGGTGACGGTGCCGGCGACGTCGTAGCGATACGGCAGGTACATGGACCGCTTCTTGCTCACGGGCGGCACCGGAGAGTCCGTGTCGACCAGCATCTTCACGGGATCGCGCCGCTGGACCTGCTTCTCGCCGCCGCTGTAGATCATGCGGTCGCTGATCAGGAAGCGCAGGAGGAAGAGCAGCACGAGGGTGAGCGCGTTGGCGGTGAGCACGCCCATGCCGGCGACCACCAGCCACTGCAGCAGGGGTAGCCGGGCGAAGAGCAGCAGGTTGTTCATGGCGAAGAAGCGGCCGGCGCGCCCGTACCAGGTGCCCTTGCGCTGACCGTTCCGGTAGACGGCGGCATCGGTGAGCACGAAGTTCCAGGTGGTGGAGAACTGGGTCGCCAGTGCCGCCCCGACCAGGTGGTGCACCCCGAGCACATTGAAGAACAGCCATAGCGCGGTCGTGTTGACGGCGATCCCGGACGCTCCTACGAGCCCGAAGGCGGTCATGCGGATCAGCTGCCGCTGCCCGCCGGCCACCCCCCGACGCAGCCGCGCGACATGCCGTACGAAGGCGAGGCCTTCCCTGACCGAGGCCTTGGACCGGCCCGCCTCCCGGGGGCCGAAGGTGTAGGCGACCTCGGCGACGCGGGCCGCCGGATGGCGGACCAGGATCTCCAGGAGGATCTTGAAGCCGACGGGCCGTAGCCGGTCCGTGTCGATCGCGTCCCGGCGGAAGGCGAACAACCCGCTGAGCGGATCGCTGACGGTGGCTAGGCGGCGCGGAAAGGCGGCCTTGACCAGGCGGGTTGCGGACGACGAGGTGGCCTGTCGGCCGGCGCCCGAGAGCCCCTCGGACTGACCGGTGCCGGCGTACCGGGTGCCGACAGCGATGTCGACGCCCTCCCGCATCGCGGTCCTGGCCAGCAGGGCGGCCGCCTGCGGTGGATGCTGGAGATCGGCGTCCATGACCAGCACCCAGGCGCCGCGCGCGGCCCGGGTCCCCGCCACGACGGCACCGGACAGCCCGCCGCCGCGCAGGCCCTGCGGCCGGTGCAGGAGCCGGACCGGCACGGGAGATGCCGGGGCGACGGCGGCGATCTCGTCGACCGTGCCGTCGTCGCTGTCGTCCACGAAGAGAATCTCGGCCCCGAGTGCGGCGACCGCGGGGCCGAGCCGGTTCAGCAGCAGCGGGATACTCTCCTGCTCGTCGCGGGTCGGCACGAGGACGGTCAGCCGGGGCGCGGCGCCGTCGCCGTCACCCCCGCCGAGTTCCCTGCCAGCTGTAGGCGTGCCCTCCTGGGCAGCCGTACGGGAATGGATCATGTGCGTCATGGAGTCCCCCCAGAACGCGTGCCGTCGGCTCAGCGGCGCGACGGACACCGAGACCGCCCGAGGACACGGGCGGAGGAGCGAGCGGTGACCCTCGCGGACGTACGGTCTCGACGCGGCGTGGGGAGGTGCGGGACGTGCCAGAGGTACGGAAGGACGTACCGGCTCCACGGTCAGGAGCGGATGCCAGAGGCTAGCAGCGGGCTCGCACAGTTCGCCCGGGATTCGTCCCGAACAAGCTGGCAGTTAGCCTGATGTTTACGTGCTTCGCTGGCATGGCGTCACATCTGTGCCGCCCTGCACCATCCGTCCCGGTCAAACGTAGGCAGATATACGCCTTGATTACGCAGAGGTGAAAGTCTCCGCATTCTTCACAGACGCTCTGCTGAACCTGTGATTCCGCGACAAGCATGGCCCTCATGTCTTCCGACGGACCGAACAGCGCCGCTCCCACGGCGGCCCGGGACCACATCGCAACCCTCATGGATGCGATGCGCGCGGTTCTCGCCCTGATCGATGACGTGGAAGCGCTCAGAGTCGAGAACCGCCAGCTCAAAGAGGCCGTGGAGGCCCGCTCCGTGATCGAGCGCGCCAAGGGCATGCTCATGGCCCGCCGCGGCTGCGACGAGGCCACCGCCTTCCAACTGCTCGTCACCCTCGCCCGCAAAGAGCAGCGCAAGGTGCGCGCGATCGCCGCGGACTTCGCGGACGACGCAGGGGCGCATCCCCTCACTTGACAACCGGGAGGTGGCGGAATCCGACCCCTGTATGTAGCCGTAGCCGTTCCATCACCAGTGGTGGCGCGTCTGCGCCGGCCGCAGGTGCGCCGCGGTCGGCTCTCCCTCAGGTGGATATGCAGGTGAATGGCACGTGATCCCGTCCGCGTTACATGATCTTTGCTCCTGGCCAACGACGAAACACGGCGCTTGCTCGGGCTTGCGGCGAACGTGGACGCGGCCGGACCCTCACGGGCCTGGGACTCGATCCCAGAGCCGAACAGCTCTTCCTGTGGAGGTGGGCGGCCATGCGGTGCTGGATGCCGAACTCGCGGGCTGCCGCACCGGGGAAGTCACCCTGGTCGGCCGTCTGCCGCGGTCGGTCGGCCCGGGCCGGCTCGTCCTGGCCGACCGTGAGTTCCTCGGTGTCCCGTTGTGGCCGGCATTCGCCGCCACCGGCGCCGATCTGCTGTGGCGGGTGCCCGCCAACCGCGTGCTGCCGGTCGTCAAGCAGTTCCGTGACGGGTCATGGCTTTCGCAGATCCGGGCGAGCAGCGGCCCTGCCAAGAGTGAGCCGGTCGTGGTTCGTGTCCTGTCAAGGCACCCACGACTCGCACCCAGCGGGGTCCGCCCCGCGCCGCCCACACCACATAGACTCACCCGCCGACGACGACCACCACCAGTACCAGAACCGCCATGTTCCCCACCTCTGTTGCCAAACCGCTTTTGGGAGACCGTTGTTGTGAAAAGTCCCGCGTTCCTCTCACACGGACGGTCCGGCGCCGGCTGAACGCCCGCCGGGAGCACGGCCGATGGCACATGACCACCGTGGTCACATGCCATCTCGGGTGCCTCGGTCCGGCGGACCGCGGGGGTCAGGCCGTCCGCCCCGGCAGTACGTGGGCGTCGCGCACCGGCGGGCAGCCCAGCCGGCCGCGGGTGGCGATCAGCAGGACGGCGGCCGCGGCGGTGGAGCTGAGCAGGAAGGCGTGGGCGGCGTATCCGTCGGGCAGGGACGGGAACATGTCGGACCAGGCCAGGGAGAAGTAGTTGTTGACCCCGCAGTGCAGCAGCATGGCCAGCGGCAGGCTCTCGCCGGTGCGGTTGAACACCCACGTCATGACAAAGCTGAAGGCGATCGTGGTGGCGATGAACTCCAGTGGCGTGGTCCAGGTGACGTGCGGCCCACCCCACTCGGTCAGGAACAGCGGCAGGTGCCAGGCACCCCACAGCGGGCCGACGACGAGGGTGCCGAGCAGCGGGCCGTAACGGCGCTGCAGGCGGGGCATGGCGAACTCGCGCCAGCCGGGCTCCTCGGCGAGGCCGGTTGTGATCATCTGCAAAATCAGGCCGGGCAGGAACGCGGCAAGGACCGCGGCGGGCGGCACCGCGGGGCCGTGGTCGGACAGTGCGACCGAGGCGAGGGTCAGCGTGGCGGGCACCGAGAGCAGCACTACGAGGTACCAGCGCCAGCCGACCTTGAACTTGGTCATCCGCCCGCGCCAGGCCCGCAGTCCGCGGCGTCCCTCGGTGATCCCCGTGACGAGGAGTGCCGCCGTGATCGGGCCGAGGTAGGCGCCGGGCAGGACGCCGAGGAGCTGGGTGGTCCCGCCGACCCCGGGGAAGCCGAAGTGCAAGACGCCCACGCCGTTCTCGGACAGGATGTACGGCGTCCAGGCAATCCAACTCAGCAGGTAGGCCAGCGAGAAGAACCAGGGCAGGGGGCGGCGGCGGATGCTGCCCCGCAGGCCGGAGCCCGTATGTGCCGGTCGGTTCTCGATGCTGACGGGGGCTTGGATGCTCACCGCGGTGTCCCTTCGGATGCTGGCTGACGTGACGTGTTCAGCACACCAGTCAGGCGTCCGCGGATCATTGCCGTGCGCCCCCCAAGTGGAGGTACAGCAGGCTGTACCTCCGTCGGCGCATACGCCTCAACCGGCCGTTCGAACCGCCGCTTCGGTCAGCGTCGTCGCAGTCCGTACGGCGCTGGTGACGGCCTCGTCGGGAGTGAGCCCGCAGAGGTCGGTGAGGGTGAACAGGGCCTCCGCGCCGACCACCACCGCGAGGTCCCGCTTGAGTTGCGCGAACGCCTCCGGATCCGCCGCCCCCAGCGTGTCCTCCAGAGTGACGAGCGCCTGGTCGATAAGGCCGAAACGGATACCGGGCCTCCTGGGCACCGTCTCGGGCCGTGTGATGATCGCGGCGATCACCGGTGCAGTCGGTCGGGTGGCTGTCGGTGTTCTGGCTGAACGTACCGATCGGGCTCACCGCGCTCGTCCTCACCGCGCTGGTCGTCCCGGAGTCGCGTGCGGCACGGGCCCGGCGCGGACCCAGTGGGGCAGCTGCTGGTGATCGTCCTGCTCGGCGCGCTGACGTACGCCGTCATCGAAGGGCCCGGCGAGGGCTGGACCTCCCCGCTGATCGCGGCCTGCCTCATCGCCGCGGCGGGCGCCTTCACCGGGCTCGTGCCGTACGGGAACCGGTGCGCCGAACCGCTGATCGATCCGCGGCTCTTCCGCAGCCCGCCGTTCAGCGGAGCCACCCTGACAGCCGTCTTCGCGTTCGCCGCACTCGGCGGCTTCCTCTTCTCCAACGCCCTCTATTTGCAAAGTGAGTTGGGGCTCAGCCCGCTGGAGGCAGGGCTGCGGTTGCTGCCGATGGCGGCGCTGTCGCTGGTGTGCCCGCCGCTGTCCGGGCGGATCGTGGGCAGTCGGGGCCCGCGGGTGCCGCTGTTGATCGCCGGGGCCGGTATCACTGCCAGCGGTGTGCCGGCGATGCTCGTCACCCGCTCCATCCACCCCTCGTGCACGCTACTGGCCTTGGCCTACACGTTGTTCGGCCTCGGCTTCGGCTTCGTCAACGCGCCGATCACCGACACTGCGGTCGCCGGCCTGCCGCGCGACCGGGCGGGGGTGGCCGCCGCGGTGGCCGCGACCAGCCGACAGGTCGGCTCCGCGATCGGCATCGCGGTGATCGGCGCCGTGGTCGCCGCCGGGTCGAGGGCGGCGGCCCGGTGGATCACCGCCGGGTGCGGGCTGGCCGTACTCGCCCTGAGCGCCGTGACCGCCGGCCGCCGCTCTCCCGGTGGCGCCGGAGGTGGCGCCACCGACGTCGACTCCGGGCAGTCAAAGCCTGTTACCCGTACTGCCGGGTAGAGTCGGGCAACCCCGGCGGAGGCCGCAACTGAACACCAGATCAGTGCGTCTCTTGCGTCCGCGGCTCGAAGAGGCGTGAGCGGCGTGCCCGAGCAGAAGGTAGCGGTATGCCCATCGGTGCTCTGGCGTGCGGGGCGGCCGCCATGCTGCTCTTTGCGGCCATGCTGCGGGAGACCGTGGTGGTACGGCGGTCGCGGCAGCACGGGATGCGGACGCAGGTGTCGTGGTCGACAACGTGCGGACCCACGACTCCGACGGGCCGACATGGGTGCCGGTCATCGCCCTCACCGAGCATCGCGGGTACCGGGTGGAATTCTCACCGCGAGCCCGGGGGAGCGGGATGGGGCTGGCGACGGGGCGGGAGGTGGGAGTGGTGTATCTGTCGCACGACCCGCAGACGGCTCGCGTGCTCATGTGGCGGCACACGACGGGCCGGTGGTGTTCCTGTTCTTCGGCGGCATCGTCTTCCTGGTCTTCGCTGTGTGGATCGCCTTGGCGGGCTGACCGCGTCTGGGGAGGCGCGCTCACTGGGCACGGATGGCGTCCGCGGGCGGTGTGCGCAAGGCCTGCCGGGTGGGGAGTTCGATGGTGAGGAACGCCGTGACGGTGACCGTCAGGGCGAGGGCGGGCAGCAGCCACACCGGGCCGGCGGGCCAGGGGCGGTCGAGGAAGCCCTGGCCCAGGAGGGCGAGGGGCACGGCAGAGAGCAGTAGGGCCGCGGTCAGCGCGGTGGCTGCCGTTACCGCTGCCTCGCGGCGCATCATGGCGCGGATCTGGCGAGGGGTCGTGCCGTTCAGGCGGAGGGCCCCCAGTTCGACCCGGCGCTGGGCGGTGGCGGCGACGAGCTTGTTGGCGATGTTGAGCAGGAGGTAGACGAGCAGGACCACGATCGTGGCCAGGTTGATCCACACCTCCGGCGGCGCGTCCTTCAGGCCGTCTCCGGAGGCCAGGTTGGTGTCTTCGAGTGCCAGGCCCGGGTGGGACGCGGCGAGGGTCGTCAGGGCCTGCCGGGCGGTCGCCGTTCCGTCCGTGCGGATCAGGATGCTCTGGTCGAGCCCCGTCGTGGTGTGGCTGGCCGCCAGGTCGTGGGAGAGAACCACCGTGCCGAAGCCGAGGCCGCGGGCGTAGACGGCGACCACCTTGGCGTCGACCTTCGCGCCGTCGCCGAGGACAAGACGGACTCCATGGCCCACCGACGCGGAGCGCGAGCGCGCGACGTCGCTGCTGACGGCGACGGTGGCGCCGGTGAGACGGTCCAGGCTGCCGTCGCGTACGTCGAGGTCGAGGAGGTCGGACGCGTCCGGGGTGAGGATCATCGCCGAGCCGGACTCGGTCTCCGGGTCGCCGAACATGTCGTACGTCCAGATGGCGGTGGTGTCACTGACGGGGACGGCCGCCCGTACCCCAGCGGTCTTCCGTACGTCGGCGAGCGTCCCGGCGGGCAGTCCGCCCAGGCCCGGCGCACTCAGCCGCTGCTGGGCGAGGGTGCCGGTGTGGGTGTCGTGCGCGGTGGCGGCCAGCACGGTGGTCTGGGTGAGGGTGTACGTCAGGACGAACACGACCGCCATGGCCAGGGTGCTGACGATCCCCGCGTTGCGCAGGGCGTAGGCGCGGACGTTGGCCATGGCCAGCCAGGTCGGGGCGGAGACGCCGGACCGGGCGCGCCGGGCCGCGGCGTTCCCGATGCCCCGTACCAGCGCCGGGCCGGACAGGGCCAGGCCGATCGCGCCGAGAATGCCCGCCATGGACGTGGCCGTAGCGCCGAGGACTGTGCGGGAGAAGAGCGGCAGGACCGACATGGTGGTCGCGGCGACGATGATCAGCAGGCCGATACGGGTCCGGGTCCGCGACGGATTGCGCGGCTCGCTGCGCGATTCGGCGACCGCCTCGGTGGCCGGCATCCGCGAGGTGCGCCACGCCGAGCCGCGGGCCGAGACCTGCACGGCCAGGACCATCAACAGGATCGTCGCGAGGGCGGGCAACGGGCTGAGGGTGAGCGGGAGTTCGGACGGAACGACCCCGCGGTCCGCCAACAGCCCCCGAAACTGGCCCGCCAGCAGATAGCCGAGTGCGACACCGGGTACGAGGGCCACGGCCGCGACGACGCTCGACTGGGCGGCGGCAAGTCGTCTGATCTGCTTGGGAGTTGCACCGACGGCTCGCATCAGCGCCAGGTCCCGGCGCTGCCCGGCGATCGACACGGCCAGCGCGCTCGCCATCACGAACCCGGTGATCAGCAGGATGATCCCGGCGAGCGAACCGGCGAGGAGGATCAGGAGGGAGCGGGACGCGCCCGCTCCGGGGGACACCAGGTCCCCGCGGCCCGCACCGGTGACCGTCTTGAGGCCGGTGCCCTTCAGCTTCGTACGGACCTCGGCGGCGACCTGTTCCGCGGAGCCGGATGCGGCGCGGAGGCCGATCAGGTCGATGGTTCCGGCGCGCGAGCCGCCGTCCCGCCCTGAGAGTCGTACGGCCGTCGTATCGGCGAAGAAGACACCCGCGCCCGGCGCGTCGACGACCGCCGAGACCCGGTAACCGGCGGCGGGCCGGGCATTGGCGACGACCTGGACCCGGTCGCCCACCTTCACCCCCGCCGCGGCGGCGGTGGCAGTGTCCACTGCGACCTCACCGGAACCGGCCGGCCCGCTGCCGTTCACATGCGCACCGTCCAGCAGCTTCGTGGAGGACCAGCCGTGCCCCGACGCCTGGGGAGCCCCGGTCGCCACGACACGCCCGCGGGCATCGACAAGCGCGGCGGGGAAGCCGATGTCGCCGACCGTGGCGGTGACGCCCGGCAGGTCGGCCAGTTCGCCGACCAGGCGGGCCGGGACCGTACGTCGCTCCGGGAGCGCGATCGGCAGGTCCCCGGACGGATGGAACTCCTGGTCGGCCGCCACGACGACGTCCGCGCCTGCGAGGCGGCCGACGGGCAGGTGGGAGCGCAGGCCGGACTCGGCCAGGACGCCGGTGCCGGTGATCAGAGCCGCGCCGCCGAGGACCGCGCAGGCCACGGCGATCAGCGCGGTGATCCGGTGCCGGACCATCTGTATCGCGAGACGAAGCATGGCTCAGACCTCTCCCAACGCGACGAGATGGCGGGCCAGTTCGGGGGCGGTCGGCGCTTCGAGGGCCTCGACCACCCGGCCGTCGGCCATCACCAGCACATGGTGCGCGCGGGCCGCGGCGGCCGGGTCGTGGGTGACCATCACGACCGTCTGGTGCAGGTCGTTCACCAGGTCCCGCAAAAGGTCGAGGACCTCGTGGGCGCTGCGCAGATCGAGTGCGCCGGTCGGTTCGTCGGCGAACACGACGGCCGGTTTGGCCACCAACGCCCGGACGACGGCGGCCCGTTGCTGCTGGCCGCCGGAGAGCTCGGCCGGGCGGTGGGTGAGCCGGTCGGTCAGCCCGACCCGCTCCACCAGCGTCCGCAGCCAGTCGTGGTCCGGGGCGCGTCCCGCCAGTCTCAGCGGCAGCGTGATGTTGTCCTCGATGCTGAGCGAGGGGATCAGGTTGTACGCCTGGAACACGAACCCGACGCGCTCGCGGCGCAGTTCGGTGCGGCGGGTCTCGTTCAGGCCGACGATCTCGTGACCGTCGATGCGGACACTGCCCGAGGTCGGGGAGTCCAGCCCGGCGGCGCAGTGCATCAGCGTGCTCTTGCCGGAGCCCGACGGGCCCATCACCGCGAGGAACGTGCCGCGTTCGACGGTCAGCGACACCTCGTCGAGGGCGCGT
The DNA here is from genome assembly GCF_053611585.1 of Streptomyces sp. NPDC054794. NCBI lineage: Bacteria > Bacillati > Actinomycetota > Actinomycetes > Kitasatosporales > Streptomycetaceae > Streptomyces > Streptomyces sp. NPDC054794. The sequence continues at coordinate 68,373 of NZ_JBSHAQ010000034.1, forward strand.
ACGCCGCCCCCGTACTCCTTGCTGACCCGGTCCAGGGCGATGGCGGACGTCGGCGCGCCGGGGATGCCGGAGACGGTCGTCGCCGAGCGGCGGGCCCGGGCGAAGGCGGGGCTCATCGACGGCCCCGCAGGTTGCGCACGACGAGGGTGCCGCCGCAGAACACGGTGACCGCGCCGCAGGCCAGGCTCACCCAGGTATGCGAGTCGCCGAACGAGGCAGCCATGTTGGCAACCGCGCTGATCACCACCAGGATCCAGAGCAGGGCGTGGGCGGCGTCCCCGCGGGTGAGGGTGGGCGTCGACGACGTGCCGGGCGTGGCGTCGGCGCTGGTCAGGCGGTAGGGGTCGGCGTTCGGCATGGGGCTTCCTCCCGAGGTCGGCTGTCGTCACCGACGCTATGGATCGCGCCCCCGTCGGCCGATCCCGCAGCCCGCCCGGTTCGAGGTACAGCAGGCTGTACTCCTCGGCCGCCGGGCAGACGGCGAACGGGCCCACGCCGTAAGGTCCTTCGCGACGAAGGGAGGGCCCTGTGGCCATCGATCAGGACGCCGCGGCCGGTGACCGGAGCGCGGGGCTCAAGGACACCGTCGTACGACCCCTGAGCGCCGCGGGTGCCGCGACCGCGCAGCTCGTCTCCGGGCTCAATACGGCGCTCCTGGCGCTGCTCGCGCTGCTCTGGCTGGCCGTCACTGCCGTGACGAGCCTGGTCGGCGTGGGGCTGCTCATGGCACCCGCGCTTCTGCGCGCGCTGCATGCCCTGGCCGGCCGGGAGCGTGAGCGGCTCGGCCGCTGGGGTCCCGAGGTCGTCGCTCCGGAACCCTCGCCGATACGGCTGCAGCCCGCCCTCGTCGACCCCGCCACCCGGCGGGAGCTGCGCTGGCTGGTCCGGCACGCCACCCTGGGGTTCCTACTGGGGCTGCTTGGCGTCATCCTGCCGATCTCCGCCGTGCGCGACACCGCGTTTCCGCTGTACTGGAAGTTCATGCCCAGGGACGTGACCGCCACATCCGTGGGGTACGGCAACGCGCACTCCTGGCCGGCCGCCCTCGCCGTGGCCATGCTGGGCGTGGGCTGGATCCTCATCATCCTCGGACTCGGCCCCGGCATGGCCCGGCTGCAGTCCCGTCCGGGACGCCTCCTCCTGGCGGCCGGCCCCGACACCGATCTCTCATTGCGGGTGGCGGAGCTGACCGCGACCCGCGCCGCCGCCCTCGACGCCCACGCCACCGAACTGCGCCGCATCGAGCGGTCGTTGCACGACGGCACACAGAACCGGATCGTCTCCGTCACCGTCCTGCTCGGCGCGGCCCGCCGGATGGTGGCCCGCGACCCGGCCGGCGCCGACGAACTCCTCGAACGCGCCCAGTCCGCCGCCGAACAGGCCCTTGCAGAGCTGCGCACGGTGTCTCGGAGCATCCTGCCCCCGGTGCTCGCCGACCGCGGGCTGGCGGGCGCGCTCTCCGGGCTTGCCGCGAACTGCGCGGTGCCCTGCCGGATCGACGTCGACGTACCCGAACGCTGCGCCGCCTCCGTCGAGGCCACCGCCTACTTCGTCGTCGCCGAGGCCCTGACCAACATCGCCAAGCACAGCGGCGCCGAACACGCCACCGTCATGGCACGCAGCCGCGGTGGCCGTCTCCTCCTGACCGTCGAGGACGACGGCCGGGGCTGCGCGGACGAGGACGGCGGCTCCGGACTCACCGGCATCCGCCGCCGGATCGCGGCGCACGACGGCACCCTTTCCCTGGCCAGCCCGCCCGGCGGCCCGACAACCCTGAAGGTGGATCTTCCCTGTGGAGCGTGAGACAAGGATGGTGACATGCGGATCGTGATCGCCGAGGACGACCCGTTGCTGCGCGAGGGCCTCGCCCTGCTGCTGCGCGCCGAGTCCCTCGACGTGGTGGCCACCGCGGGCACCCCCGACGAGGCGCTGGCCGCCATCGACGAGCACAAGCCGGACGTCGCCATCCTCGACGTACGGATGCCGCCGACCCACACCGACGAGGGCATCGTCGCGGCGGTCGAGGCCCGGCGCCGATGGCCCGACCTGGCCGTCCTCGTGCTGTCCGCGTACGTCGAGCAGAGCTTCGCCACCGAACTTCTCGGCGGCGGTGTGGGCGGCCTCGGCTATCTGCTCAAGGAACGCGTCGGCCGGGTGGAGGAGTTCCTCGACGCCCTCCACCGGGTGGCCGCCGGGGGCACCGCCATCGACCCCGAGGTCGTCGCGCAGCTGTTCACCCGCTCCCGCCAGGACACCCGCCTCGACCGGCTCAGCCCCCGCGAACGGGACGTACTTGCCCTGATGGCCGAGGGATTGGGCAACACCGCCATCGCCGAACGCCTCGTCGTCACCGAGGGCGCCGTCCACAAACACATCCGCAGCATCTTCGCCAAGCTCGACCTGTCCCCGACGGACAAGGTGGACCGCCGGGTGGCCGCGGTCCTGCAGTATCTGGAGGATCTGCGGCGGCTGGCCTGAGTACAGCCCGCCGTATGCCTATGCCCTGATCGAGAGGTCGCCGCTCGCCCAGTCTGACCATCGCCCGACCCATCCGCAATCGGCCCTTCCCTGCCCCTCGGTTGCATGGTTGGTCAGCCGGGCGCACCCAGGCGGAGGCACGCGCTTGCCTACGCATTACGAGTCGGCACATGATCTTGTCTGGCCTTCGCGAGCTTGCTCACTCTTCGTGATACATACCGCTCAGGCGGCATCCGCCTACGCAGTCCTTCTCGGTCTTTCTCGCTCGTTCTTAAGCCCTGGTCCGCCTCAACAGCAGGACCGAGCACGACCGTGCCAGATCGTGCGGGGAGCCACCGGGAACATCGGGCGACGATGGCAGCCGAACGCGTCCGCGTCGTGCTGGCCCGGCTCCAGGAGTACGCGGAGGTACCGGAGGTCGCTACTCTCCTCGCTGAGACCGCGGCACAAGCCGTACGCGTGCTGGGGAGCGCGCTGCAAAAGGTGGGGTGATCTTGGTGCGTATCCGAAGATATGCCTTGGGTTTCGCGGCGGGCTTGGCTCTGGCCGCGTGCTCGTCGCAGACGGACAGTGCTCTCGCCGACGCACAGCAGGTCTGCACCGACCTGGGCTATGAGAATGGCACCAGCGACAGGGCCAACGGCTCCTCGGGCAAGTGATCCGTGCGTTGGATCAGGAGTGCCGCAAGGCCCAAGCGCGCTAGCCGCATCCATGGGCCCTGCTTTGTCTGCACTGGCTCAGATGCTGACGCCGCTGGCAACGTTCTGGACCTGCTCTGGGTAGGAGAGGCTCTCGGTGCGGGAGAGCTCCTTGTAACCGCCCTTACCTTCCAGCTCAGCCAGTGAGTTGCGCTGGCTTTCAGCAGGCCACGAGTCGAATCCTTCAGGGACGTTGAACTCCTGCACCGTCGTGACGACCTTGATCACTCTCACGGGCACCCCCTCCGTCGTTGGTGCGCCGATGATAGCGACGCAAGCTCAGCGCGCTCACGCTCTCTCGTTCGTCGCTGCGTTAGAAGCGCTGTACAACGTCTCTCGGCGCCTGACAGGAAGTGGTAGGGCCGCTCACCGACGCGGCCCGCTGAGCACAGCACCACTCCGCACCACAAGCGCACCAGATCGAGCGGGGAACAGCGGGGAAGCATGGTGAAAGCAGCCGAACCCGACGACGCCACGGCCCGGCCGTTCGCCCAGGTCAGCGCCCAGACCGGCCCCACATGCCCGCAGCTTCCCAAGCTGAGAGCGCGAGTACGATTCTCGTCACCCACTCCATATTGAAACCCCAGGTCAGCGACCTGGGGTTTGTTTGTTGTCCAGCCCAATTCAATTGCGAGACAGGACTGCTCTCCAGGAACGAGCAATCATGTGGCCGGCGTCTCGCCTGCCTTGTCCGCGACCCCGACAGCCAGCAGCGCCTCGTCCGCCGAGCCCAGGAAGTCGAGGGACTTCTTGTCGAAGACCCAGACCGTGCGGTCGTCGCGCTCCTTGAAACTCAGGCCGATGCCGGAGCGGCCCTTGTAGTCCTTGGCGTCGGTGACGACCGAGACGCCCGGGATCTTCGCGGCCGCGCGGTAGAGCGCGGCGTCCAGTTCGGGCAGGAGCGTGGCGTCGGGCAGTATGTCGCCGATCTTCTCCAGCGCCGCACTCTCCCTGGTCTGCCCCTCCCCCTTCGTGCCGGCGTAGATCTTCTCCAGCAGCGAGTCGGGGTCGGTGGGCAGCGCCTGAAGCTCACGGAACGTGGCGACGTTCGGGTCGGGGCTCAGCCTCATGTCGTGAGTGCCCTTGGAGTACGAGGAGAACGGGTCCCGGGGCCGGAACGGCGGACCCACCAGCACGGTGACCCGGCGCAGTCCCGCGCGCTTGCCGTCGACGGCAGTCCAACTCGCTTCGCGCAGGATCCGGATGTCCTTTTCCGAGAACTTCATGGAGCCCTGAGTGCGGACATAGATGTACTGGTCGTCCCTGACGGGCACGGACTTCTTCGCGGCGGCGACCTCGGCGATGCGATGGAGGAGGTCGACCGCGTCCGCATCGGTCGTGGCGGTCTTGGATCCGACGGACCCGACAAGGACCGCGGCGACGATCGCTGCCGCCGTGGCGAGGGGTACGGCGATGACAGCGAACCGCCGGCGGGGGGCACGCGCTCGCCGGCCGGGTGCCGTCGCGATGTCCGGGAGTTCCTGGGCTTGCTCGGTGAGCTCTCTCATCAGAAGGTCCTTCAGCAGGTCGTGGCGGTCGCTCGTCAGGACCGGCTCGCCCGGGCTCGGCAGTAGCCTGGCCAGTTCCTCGCGCTCTTCGGGGTTCATCGGTGCTTCTCCTGAGTCGACCGGGCCGTTTCGGGACGGCCACCCGGTACCTGTCCGGTGCGCGGGCCGAGTCCCGGCTTTTCCTGCTGAGGTGGAACATCGCGTATCGACGATGCACTTGGCTCCGCCGGGTACTTGGCCGGCTGCCCGGCGGACCTGCGCCGGGCCAACTCCGCCTCCGACAACGTCCGTAGACGCTGCCTCGCCCGGGCGAGCCGCGACCGTACGGTGCTGGCCGGCACACCGAGGGCCTCGCCTGCGGCCGCGTAGCTCAGTCCCGACCAGACGCACAGTGCGAACACTTCACGCTCGGCTCTGCGCAGCCGGCCGAGCGCGGTATGCGCGGCAGCGAGCCGCTCGGCTTTCTCCATGCGCCCGACGACGTCGTCGGCGAAGTCGGGCAGGGTGTCACGGTCCGCCGGGCGGTCGGGGAGCCGGGCGAGCGTGGCGCTGTGCCGACGGGCGGCGCGGCGCATGTTGCGCAGAACGTTGGTGGCGATGCCGTACAGCCAGGGGCGCAGTCCGTCGCCGTCGGGCACGTCGGCATCTTCCTCCAGGGCCGCGCCTTCGGGTCTCAGCTTCTCCCTGAGCCGCCAGGCTTCCAGGAAGGTCAGGGACACCACGTCCTCCGCAGTGCCCCGGTCTGCCGACAGGCGGGCGGCATGGCCGTAGACGGCCCTGGCATGCGCGCCGAACAGTTCGGCGAAGGCTTCCGGATCGCCGGCGCGTATCCGGTCACGCAGGGAAAGTTTCACAACCAGCCCTGTCCGCTCGACACTCGTCGTCTCTGTGGTGACGATCACATCACGAGCGGATCCTCCAACTCGCCTGGTGTGCGAACGCAAGGACAGCCGGCCCGGCCGACGGCTATCCCTCCGGACTTGCGCCGCCCCTGACCCCACGAACATCCGCCAGACCCCCTGGACCGGACGCGTGCCCATAGCGTGCCCATAAGAGCGGTCAACCACGGTCAACAGCGGTGCGATCCCGCACTCCCGACCGCTACGCCAGAGCACATACGACCAGATCAGAGGCTTTCTCACCGCGGAAGCGCCGTCGTTTCCCAACCTGAGAGCTCGGACACCGTCGTCACCGGCCAGCCGTCGCGGGTTGCTCTGGTCGGCAGCCCGAAAGCGTGGCTAGAAGTTCGGAGAAGGACTCCTGTGCGGGCTGTGCAACCGGACGGTTGAGGAATGCCCGCACGTCGAAGGCTGCCCGAGAGCCGACTACATGAACGACCCGCCTGCGGCGCACCTCACGCTCGCCTACCCGCCCTACCTGGCGTGGCGGCCGAAGGAATCGACGCGATGGCACAAGATCGAACTGCTGGGCTTCGACCCGCTCGCCGACTGGCGCCCGAGTTGAGGCTCATCGAACCCTCAGCCGCAACCGGCTCCACACCCACGTGCCTTGGCACGCTGGTGATTCACAGATCGGTGTCCTGCCACTGCCCGGGGTCGTCGTGAATGCGCTGCAGCAGGCCAGAGAAGAACGTGCGGTCGTAGAGCATTCCGTTGTACTTGAGCGGGATCCGGACATCGTTGATCACGGCGGTGGGGGTCCCCGGCCCGTCCGGTTCCTTCGCGCCTCCGGCTTGCTCGTAGGCCCGCTGGGAGGCTGCGACGAAGCTCCGGTACTTCATGGACTTCACGGCGGCATCGAACGCGGGGCTGCGCAGGCCCTCGACCTGACGGGCCAGCTTCAGCAGGCTGGCGTCGGTGTAGCCGTCGACACTCTCGGCGGGCTGGTTCGCGTACAGCACGGCGTGGTACTCGGCGAACTTTCCCTCCGCCAGGGCGGCACGCAGCGCGTTGACGGCCTTCTTCGAGCCGGTGCCACCGAGCCGGTCGTCGAGGAAGGAGGCCAGCGTGTACTGGGTCCTGGCCTTCCGCTGCACGGTCGCGTCCCGCAGTTCGGGAGCACCGCCAGTGGTCTCGAACTCCCCGCAGTACGGGCAACGCGGATCCTCGTACAGGTGCACCGTGAGCGACGCCTCCGGATCGCCGACCGTGATGGTCGTACCGTCCGCGCCGAGCTTCTCCGGCAGGTCCGCCACGCCTCCGTAGGGAGTTTTCGGCTTCGCGGGAACATGCCGCTGACCGCACCCCACAAGAACCAGAACTGCCGCTGTGCACACGGCGGCGAACTGTCCCCCACGCCTCACCTGAACCTACCCCTCCCTCGGAACAGCGCGACTATAGAACGTCTGCACGAAAGCGGCGCGCGATTTGATGCGATGAGAGCTGTACGGTGCAGCGCAGCCCACAGCTGCGTGTGACCGGTCGCAATAGATGACACCGCGGGATCGCGCCGAGCAGGCCCGATGCTCCGCCCTGGTCGCGATGGTTGGCACCGTTTGGTCATCGTTGTTGGCGCATGCTCATGTTGGTCGGCCTATTTGACACCGGTGAACAGCCGCATCTCCCGGCTCACCGCGCGATCATGGCGCAACATGACGGGTGCCTGCCCCCGCCGACATGCTGGTCGGGACCGCTACGGACGGGCGTCGGCCCCACGGTTCCGGGCGAAGAGGCGAGCGGCTCGTCGAGCATGTCGATCTCACGCTCACGCCGGTGGCCTACCCCGTGGGTCCGTAGATCCACTAGCCGTTTGCCCCAGGCGGTTGGCCCGCAGCCAGGCGTGGACGGCCTCGCCGTACCCCAGCCTCCCAGAGGCTGGTAGGCCGAAAGGAACCGGTGCCAAGTCGTGAGCTGCGGCGGTCAGGCCGTCGCCTCGACGCCCTCCTGGCACAGCGGGACGGCGCCGTCGGCGTGCTTGAGGGCCATGCGGACGACGACCAACTCGGCGCCCTTGATGCCTTCCTGGTCGCAGCACTCCCACCATCCCTACGCCTGTACGGCTTCCGTCGCCTTCCGCAGCTCCTCGAACAGCTCGTCGTACCTGCGGACCTGCTCGAGCGTCCAGCCGGGCGTCTCTGGCCGGCCGCTGTGCTCCTTGCCCCATTCGGTCCCCTCAAGCCACCCGGGGTGCGGCTCACGAGACCACGGGAGCGTCTTCTGGTAGGCGTGGAGCGGCAAGTACGGCTCGGCGGCCTTGCGCAAGAACGCGCGCTCCCTGCTCACCAGCGCCCAGGCCGTCTTGGACGCGCACCAGTGGCCGGCATCCTCTTCCTTCGCCGCGCTGAGGCTGATGGGCATCGCGCGCGAGGGGGATGGGAACGCCGGCACCGTCCCTGACAGTGGTGCCGCAAGAGACACGCAGCTAGAGGCCGACCCCGGCTCGGGGGCGGACGGTCATCCGCAGGTTGCGCGGCCGTACGGTGAGCCGGGCGACCTGGCGGATGACCTGGCCCTCGGCGAGTTCCAACCGTACCGAACGCAGCATCGTCGCGAGCGCCGTGACCATCTCGGTGAGGGAGAAACGGTCCCCCATGCACTTGTGCTTGCCGTCCCCGAAGGGCACGAACGCGCCCGGCGGAGGCTCCTGAGCGGCGTCGGTCCACCGGTCCGGGTCGAAGGTGAGCGGGTCGGGGAAGCGCTCGGGGTCGCGGTGCAGGGCGTGTTGGCAGTAGGCCAGCTCGGTGCCGGCGGGCAGCGTCCACTCGCCGAGCCGGGTCTCCTCGGTGGTGCGGCGGGTGACCAGCCAGCCGGGGTGGTGCAGCCGCAGGGTCTCGGTGATCACCCGGTTCAGGTACGGCAGCCGGATCACGTCGTCGAAGGCGACCGGCCGTTCGCCGAGGACCTCGTCCAGCTCGGCCAGGACCCGGGCCTCGATGCCGGGGTTGCGGGCGAGCTCGTACAGGGTCCAGGACAGCAAGGACGCGGTCGTCTCGGTGCCCGCCACGGCCAGGAGGAAGATCTCGGAGCAGATCTGATGCCCGGTCAGCGGCTCGCCGGTCTCCTCGTCGATGGCGCGCAGCAGCATGGAGAGCATGTCCCCGGTGTCGTGCCCGGAGGCCTGCAGTTCGTCGACGGCGGTGTTGATGGTGGCGCGCACCCCGGCCCGGGCCCGGTCGAAGCGGCGGTTGAAGGGCAGCGGCAGGCGCTCGGCCCAGTCGGGCAGCATCATGCGCAAACCGACGCCGTTCATCACCACCGACACGTCGCTGCGCAGCCGGCGGAAGACGGCGTCATCGAGGCTGCCGGCGAGCACCGTCTTGGCCAGCATGTCGAGACTGAGCCCGACCATCGCCTCGTGTACGTCGAGGGGCCGCCCGCGCTCCCAGGCGGTGACGGTGGCCGTCACCTCGGCGCGCATGAGGTCGACGTACCGGCTGATCTCGGTGTGGGCGAACGCGGGTTGAAGCTGGCGGCGTTTGCGTACGTGGTCGCGGCCGGTGGCGGTGACGACGCTGTCGCCCAGCAGCTGGCCCAGCTTGTCGTAGAGCCGGCCCTTGTCGAGGCTGGGTCCCAGGCCCTTGAGCATCTGGTGGATCAGGGCCGGGTCCTGGACCACGATGGTGCGCGTCCCGGGTTGCAGGACGATCTCGACGAGTGGTTCCCGTGTCTCGCGCAGCGAGTCGATGAAACCGAGGTTGTCGCGCATTTTCAGAGCGTGACCTATGAACGGAAACGACCCTGCGGCTCGGGGTATGGGGGGAGGCGCAGTGGACGTCACGGGTCATCCCTTCACGGCAGTCGCGGGCGCCACTATGACTTCCCTGAACCTCCCCCAGCACAATCCTGTCATGAACGTGTCCTGCGCCACGTGGGACAAGCTGGTTGGTCACCTGCGGCGCCGGGCATCAGTGCGGTCACCCCAGCGGACTGCTCCGGCTCCTCATTCCTCACCGGCCAGCCGTAGCCGTAGCCGTAGCCATCGGCGTCGCGGCCGCGTCCTTCAAGAACGCGCGCTCCCTGCTCACCAGCGCCCAGGCCGTCTTGGACAGGCACCAGCCCCGCAAGCCTGCAGCAGCTGCTGCTGCAGGTTTTGCGCATTGCCGTCGGGCAGCCGCGAGGCCATGGCCTGGACGGACTTACGGCGACCGTCCATCATCAGTCCCCGCAGATAGCAGTCGCTCTTGACCCGCTGGTCCTTGCGCGGCACCGATGCGAACACATCCGCCACGCATAACGCCAACGTCGCCCGAACACGGTTCACTTCATGTGCATCCCCCCATTCACCATGCCCCTGAACAAGGTCGACACACAGACCTAACGGAGTCCTACTAGTAGTCAGCGCCAGCCCGCCTCATCGCTTGGCGGGCTGGCGCATCTGTGCCATGCCCCCGCTTCAGATGCAGATCACAATCTTTCCGCGTGTGCGTCCGCGCTCGGCGTGCGCGTGGGCGTCGGCGATCCGCTCCAGGGGGTAGGTCTGTTCGATTCGGGGTGTGTAGCGGCCTTGCCGGCCCAGTTCCGCGGCCGCGGACAGGAGGGTGGAGTCGTTCTCCGCGTTGACCACATGCGTGCCCAGGCGCTGCCCGCCTGCGTGGTCGGCGACCGTCGCGACGCGCGTCGGGTCGCCCGTGATCGCGACGAGGTCGTCAAGGGATCCGGAGGCCGCGGTGTCGAGCACGATGTCGACGCCGTGCGGAGCGAGAGCGGAGAGGCGCTGCGCGAGGCCGGGGCCGTAGGTCGTGGGAACGGCGCCGAGAGAGGTGAGGAACTCGTGGTTGCGTTCGCTGGCTGTCCCGATCGCTGTGGCACCTTGTGCCACAGCGATCTCGACTGCCGCGCTGCCCACGCCTCCGGCGGCGCCCTCGACGAGAAGGGTGCGCCCCGCGAGGGAGCCGAGCGCGCTGAGGCCGCGCATCGCGGTCACGGACGCGAGACCGGCGCCCGCAGCCTGCTCATCGTTCCACGTGTCGGGGGCGTGGGCCCAGGCCGAGAGGGTGACCAGCTCTGCGGTTGAGCCGGTGACACCGCCCAGCCCGAAGACGCGGTCGCCGATGCTCACCCCCTGCACTCCGTCACCGATTTCGTCGACTACGCCGACGGCGTCGCGCCCGGGAATGGCGGGTAGCTCCAGGGGAATCAGCTGGTGCAGGGCGCCGGCGCGCAGCTTCCAGTCGATGGGATTGACGCTGGCCGCCGCGACGCGGACACGGATCTCACCAAGTCCGGGGTGGGGGTCGGGGGCCTGCTCGGTCACCAGGCTCTCCGCTCCGCCGTATTCATGGAAGCGGGCTGCACGCATAATGTCCTGCCTTACCTTTATAGGTCGAAATGATGGTGTTCATTCGACGCTCGTTACTCTGATGAGGTGCAAATCGGCACGCCGGCTGCCTTCCGGCCAGAGGAGGACGGGTGCGGATCGGTGAGGTTGTCGAGCAGGCAGGCGGTCACCCGCCCCGAAAACCACGATCCTGCCCGTCGTCGGAATATCTCCCGTTGAGTCGATGCTCCGGAAGATATCCAGAAGGTCGGTCACCATCTGGATACCAAGACCGGAGACGGGAGACCCTCGATGACGCAACGGCCACCGCTGCCACCCGACTTGTTCGACGAGCTGTGCCCGTCCTCGCTGCTGCCTTTCCGCTTCGGTGACAAATGGGCACCCCTGGTCCTCCGCTGCCTGGAAGACGGCCCGCGCAGATACTCCGAACTCCGCGTGCCACTGGGCCGCGTCACCCCGAAGGCGCTCACCCAGTCGCTCCGCGGCTTGGAGCGGAACGGGTTCGTGTCACGCACGGTGCACGCCGACCCGAAACTGCGGGTGGAGTACGCGCTGACACCGCTGGGCCGCAGCACGCTGGAGCCGCTGGCCGCCGCGTGCCGATGGGCGACCGAGCACTGGGACGAGCTGCTCGACGCCCGCGAGGGCGGCATCTCCTCCATCGGCTGACTCGAACCTGCGTTGGCGCGTGCCGCACCGGACGAGCCGCACCTCTGTGTTGACTCGGGGAATCGCCAACAGCGGTGTCCGCGGCCCAGCCGTAGCCGCCGGTCGGCGGTGGTCTTCCCGGAGTACAACGACCCGCCCCGGACGACGGATGCGGCACTCACTCCTCCTGGCCGTCGCCGTCATCGTCGAGGTCGACGGCGTCCGGGTCGCGCAAGGGCCGAGCCCCTTAACCGGCTGGGAGGCCGTGAAGCTGTAGCGGCCCAGGCAGTTGAGGTTCTTGTGCTTGAGCGGGGAAAGCCGGGCGACATCCTCGTCACTGATCTCGTGGCTCTAGGCGCGGAACTGGGCGACTGCGGCGTCGATGTAGCGCGTCGTCCACAGGACCACTGCGTTCAGCACGAGGCCCAACGAGCCCAACTGATCTTCCATCCCGTCCCGGTACGCCTGGTGGATGGTGCCTTTCTTGCTGTGGCAGATATCGCGGGCGAGCTTGTGGCGGGACTCCTGGACGGTGAGCTGCGGAACGGCTGCAGGAAGCGGATCCCGTCCTCGATGCTGCCGTCCATCAGTTCCAGCGGTTGGGGCACCAGCTCCTGCATGCGGGGTGCCTGCAGGTGGCCTTCGAGGGCCTCGCGGCTCTCCCAGCGCTCGAAGATGACGAACGCGCCCGGTTGTCCCTCGACCTGGTGAGCCTCATAGTCGATGTTGCCCGCGTCGTAACGCGATGCGGTGACGGCGGCTGTCATGAACGCCTTCATCGCACTTCCTTCCCGGATTTGGCCCGGGCTTCCCACAGCACGGTGACGTAGTGGTTCGACGTGGTGGTCATGCTTGCTCCTCCTGACTCCGAACAGCATCGTTGTGCGCCGTTTACGACTCGACACTGAGCCCCGGGGAGTGTCGACGGGAGCTACGGGACTTCGTGGTACAGCGCGTACCACCCAGCGGGGCGGGGTGTGCGGGAGAGTGGTGTTCATGGATCAACTCGGTGCCGCGCTGCGGGCGTGGCGGGACCGGCTGGACCCCGCGACGGTGGGCTTCGCACACGGCTCACCCCGTCGGGTCCCCGGTCTGCGACGCGCGGAGCTGGCGACGCTGGCCGGCATCTCGGTCGAGTACGTGGTCCGGCTGGAGCAGGGACGGGTGGCGACACCCTCGGCGCAGGTCTGCTCGGCCCTGGCGCGAGCCCTGCATCTGTCCGACGACGAGCACGCTCACCTTTTGCGCATGGCCGGTCATGCAGCGGATCCGAGCCGGGTTCCACGAACGATCCCAGGGAGCCTGTACCGGATCGTGGACCAGCTCGCCGGCAACCCGCTGGCGATCTACGACGCCACCTGGCAGTTGCTGCACTGGAATCCGCTGTTCGCGGCCACGTTCGGCGATCCCACGGTCCGCGGTGTGGGAGACCGCAACGTCCTGGTCTGGCAGTTCCTGGGTGAGCTGCCCCGGGTCCGGCAGACGGCGGCCGAGCGGGCGGCGTTCGAGGAGTCTCTCGTCGCCGACCTGCGCGCGACGACGAGCCGGTACCCCGACGATCCCGACCTCGCGGCGTTGGTATCGAGGCTGAACCTCAGCCCACGGTTCTGCGAGTTGTGGCGCCGCCGAGCGGTGGGCGGTCACCAGAGTGCGCACAAACTCGTCCAGCACCCGGATGTCGGAGACATCGCCATGAACTCCGACATCCTCAACACCCAGGACACGAACCTCCGCCTCGTGGTGTACACGCCGCAGCCAGGCACCGACGCCCGCAGCAAACTCGAATTGCTTGCGGCCATTGGGGTCCAGAGGATGTCTCCTCAGGGATGAAGGCCCGCGTTCTGCCTCGTCCGGTGGACCAGGCTGCTGGGTGGTACGCGCGATACCAGGAAGTTTCGTAGCTCCCGCCAACCCTCCCGGGGACCCAGCATGGAGTGCGTGAACAGCGCACGACCGTGCTGTTCGGACCAGGAGGAGCCAGCATGACCACCACATTCATCACCGGGGCCAACAAGTCCCTCGGTTTTGAAACCGCTCGTCGCCTCGTCGAGGCGGGGCACACCGTCCTCCTCGGTGCCCGCCACCGTGAGCGCGGTCGGGCCGCGGCCGAGTCGCTCGGCGCCCGGTTCGTTCAGATCGACGTGACCGACGACGCCTCGGTCCAGGCCGCGGCCGCGGATGTCGCCGCGCATGAGGGAACGATCGACGTCCTGGTCAACAACGCCGGCGTCCTCGGCAAGGTCGGCCCCGTCGAGGAGTACACCGCGGCCGACGTGAGCGCCGTGCTCGACGTGAACGTCGTCGGGATCGTGCGCGTCACGCACGCCTTCCTCCCGCTGCTGCGCAAGTCGCCGAACCCCGTCATCGTCAACGTGTCCAGCGGGATGGGCTCCTTCAGCATGACCCAGGACCCGGCGCGGATCGAGTCACAGTATGCCCTGCCCCTCTACTGCGCCTCGAAGGCCGCTGTCACGATGCTCACGACGCAGTACGCCAAGGAACTGAAGGACGTGAAGGTCAACGCCGCAGACCCCGGGCAGACCGCGACCGACTTCACCGGCGGCCTCGGACACAGCGTCGCCGACGGCGCAGAGTCCATCGTGACCCTCGCGACGATCGGCCCGGACGGGCCGACGGGACAGTTCATCGACCGATCCGGGAACCTCCCGTGGTGAACCTGCCCTGAGCTCAGGGTCGGTCGCCCCGCCGACCTGCGCGTGCCTCATGCTCGTAATCTCTACGCTCAGTGCTCACGAAGGACGGCCGTGCCCGCGCTGCCAGCTTGCCTGCTCGAACCCCTGTGGGACCAGTTCGCCGCGCTCCTCCCCGTCCGGGAGGAGTTCGTCGTCGGCCACCCGCTGGGCTGTCCCCGCCGCCGGATCCCCGACCGAACCGTCTTCGAGCACGTCGTGCTCGCGCTGGTCCATGGTTCCGGCTACGAGCGGATCTCCACGCCCGGATACTCGGACCGCACCATCCGCCGACGCCTCAAAGAGTGGTCCCGGCAAGGGATTTCCAAAGCGCTGCACGCTCTCGCCCTGGACGCCTACGACCGGATGATCGGCCTCGACCTTGGCGAGATCTCGGTGGACGGCTGCATCACCAAGGCCCTGTCCGGCGGGGAGAAGGCCGGCCGCTCGCCAGTCGACCGGGGCAAGCAGGGGCTGAAGCGCTCCGCCGCCTGCGACGCCCGCGGCGTCCCGCTGGGGATCGTCTCCGAGGGGGCCAACAGGCATGACTCGCCACTGCTCGGACTGACCCTGGACGCCGCGCAGGAGCAGGTCGGCATGCTGCCGGACACCGTGAACGTCAACCTCGACCGGGGCTACGACAGCATCAAGTCCCGCGCGTTGATAGCCGAGTTGGGGTTCACTGCCGAGATCGCCCGCAAGGGTGTGCCCGCCCCGATCCAGGCCAGCAGGCGCTGGCCCGTCGAGCGCACGCATTCGTGGATGAACGGCTACGGCAAGCTTCGGCGCTGCGCCGAGAGAAACGGCAGGGTCGTGGACTTCTACCTCTACCTCGCCGCTACCCTCGTCACACTTCGCATGCTGATCTGGCAGGCACGCAGCCGCTACCGCTGGGATGGCCGACCCACCAGCCGCCGCCTCAAGTGATCCATTTGCCGGTCGGTCTTAACCGGAGTCGGTCGGCGATGTCGTACGAGTCCAGTCTCGGGGCGCGGATGCCGGCGGCCAGTTCGCGCCAGACCTCGAACTTGATGGTCACCAGTTCCCCGTGCATGTCCAGGTACGCGAGGGTCAGACCGTAGCCGAAGGGCTCGCTGCGGGCGGGGAGGGGGCGGAGTACGTCGCGGAAGCGCACACCTTCGGCGGACGCTGCTGGATCCTCGCTCGCCAGACCCTCCTGACCGACCACCCCTGCTGCGCGATCCGCAACGTCCGCCACATGTTCACCACCACCTCCGGACAACCCTGGTGGTCCCTGTCCATCCACCCGCGCTAGCGCGACTACGATGCCAACCCCGTCGACGGCAGCCCGATCGCTGGCAGCGGACGCCCCTACCCGCGCCCCGTCCTCCCGCGCGAGATCGCCGCCCGGGAAGAAGAACGCTGCGGCCCCTACCGCGACGCCTTCGGCCTGTGCACCGGCTGCGGCAGTAGCAGCGGCGGCTGGTTCCCCCTGCCTGCCCTGACGCTGTATGCGGCATCTCTCAGCGGCTCAGTCGTCCCTACCTTGTTGATCGGGCTGAGCGAGCCATTCGTAGGGTTGGCTCACCCAGGGGTGCCGGGTGTGGCTTTCAGTCGTCTGCCGTGGTTGTGGCTTCTGCCGATTCGCCGCCCGGCGCCCCACGACGACTCGGCTGCTCATTAGGAATTGCGGCGCTGATCGCTCAGTAGGGACTCGACAGCGAGGTCGTCCGTGGTACCTGTACGAACACGACCTGCGGAGTGGCGAGTGACAGCAATCTGGGCCGGGATCGACGCCGGGAAGACCCATCACCACTGCGTCGTGATCGACGACGCCGGCAAGCGGCTGCTGTCCCGGCGCGTCGCCAACGACGAAAACGACCTGCTCAAGCTGCTCGGAGACGTTCTCGACCTGGGCGACGAAGCGACGTGGGGCATCGACCTGGCGGATGGAGGGGCCGCTCTGGCCATCGCGGTCTTGCTCAACCACGGCCAGCAACTGCTCTACATCCCCGGACGGGCGGTCAACCGGGCCTCCGAGGGCTACCGGGGCGATGGGAAGACCGACGCCAAGGACGCAGCGGTCATCGCCGACCAAGTCCGCATTCGGCGCGACCTCACGCCATTGCGGCCCGGCGACGAGCTGGTGTCCGAGCTGAAGGTCCTCACCCGGCACCGCCGCGACCTCAGCGACGACCGCACCCGGACCATCAACCGGCTCCGCGGCCACCTCACCGAGATCTTCCCCGGCTTGGAACGCGAGCTCGACCTTGGCAACTTCGGCCCCCTGGTGCTGCTGACCGGCTACCAGACCCCGGCCGCCATCCGCCGCACCGGCCGACGACGCCTGGCCACCTGGCTGCGCAACCGCAAGGTCCGCAGCGCGGACGAACTCGCCGCCAAGGCCGTCCAGGCGGTCGAAGGACAGCACACCGCTGTTCCCGGCGAGGACATGACCGCCCATGTCGTGCACTGCCTGGCCAGGGAGGTGATGGCCCTCAACGAGAAGATCGCGGAGACCGACAAGCTCATCGAGGGCCGGTTTCGCCGTCACCGCAACGCGGAAGTGATCACGAGCATGCCCGGCATCGGTGTTCTGCTGGGCGCCGAGTTCCTGGCTGCCACCGATGGAGACATGGGCGCCTTCGCCAGCCCGGACCGGCTGGCCGCCTTCGCCGGCGTCTCCCCAGTGCCTCGTGACTCCGGGAAGGTGAGCGGCAACCTGCACCGACCCACCCGCTACAGCCGACGTCTCCAACGCGTCTTCTGCACCTCCGCGTTGATCAGCATCCGCTGCTGCGACGAATCCCGCCGCTTCTACGACCGCAAGCGCGCCGAAGGTAAACGACAGAGCCAGGCCGTCATGGCTCTCGCCCGCCGCAGGGTCAACGTTCTGTGGGCCCTCTTGCGTGATGGACGGTGCTACGACCGCATACCGCCCGTCACCCTGGCCGCTTGACATCTCCATTAGGAATCGGCGTGCCGTTGCCGTCCTTTTCCTCCTTTCCCGTCGGCGTGCTTGCCTGACCACTCGCCGCCCTTGTCGCCACCGTGCTGCGGCCTGGGTGACGTCTTGGCGGACGGAGGGGCAGGCGATGGTGTCGTAGCAGGGGCCCGACTGGCGGGTGTTCGTGCGATGCGAGTGGGTGAGGGAGAGACCGGAGACGTAGGTGCCGTGGCGCCGGAATTCAGCGAGGCTCCGAGGGCTGTGGCCCCGGCGAACAGCGCGAGGCCGGCGCCGGCGAGAACGACTTTGGAGGCCAGTTTGCGACGACCACTGGGGCGGGAGTGCGTGCCGGCGCGGGATTCATCGGCGTGCAGGGCCGAAGACGATGGAATTGCCGGGGCGGGCATGAGGGTAGTGCCGTCGAGCTCGGCCGGCCGCGACGTTCCGCTCTGCGTGGCCAGCCAGTCGGCCGCCTGCTCGGCGGTGGGCCGGTGGGCCGGGTCCTTCGCGAGCATGTGCAGCACGTAGTCGGAGACCGACCGCGGTATGCCCGGGCGCAGGCGGTAGGGCGGCGCTGGTGTCGCACTGACGTGCTGCTGGACCACGGCCAGTGACGTGGCCTCGCTGAACGGAGGCCGCCCGGTGAGTAGTTCGTACAGGACACAACCGAGGGAGTAGACGTCTGACGCGGGCTGCGCGGGACGGCCCAACGCGCGTTCCGGAGCCAGGTAGTCGGCGGTGCCGATGATCTTGCCCGTGGCGGTCAGGCCGCTGGCGGCCTCCTCGGTGAAGCGTGCGATGCCGAAGTCGGTGATCTTCACCGTGCGGTCGGTGGCCAGCATGACGTTGGCGGGTTTGACGTCCCGGTGGACCACTCCCTGCTGGTGTGCCGCGGAGAGGCCGGCGGCCGCCTGGGCTGTGATGGCCGCCGCCTCGGCCGGGGCCAGGGCGCCGCGCAGGGAGCGTTCCTGGGCCAGGTTCCAGCCGTCGACGAGTTCCATGACCAGGTGCAGCTGATCGTGGTGCGAGCCGAAGTCGTACATGCCCACGACGTTGGGGTGGTTGAGCCGGGCCGCGATCTGCGCTTCCAGGTGGAATCGCTCGGCGTCCGCCACTTCCTCGGCACGCAGGAGTTTGACCGCCACGGGTCGACCGAGGAGGTGGTCGCAGGCCCGCCACACCTCGCCCATCGCGCCGCGTCCCAGCAGCTCCTGCAACTCATAACGGTCCGCCAGCAGACCCTGCACACCCACCCCGATCATCGCGTTGCCCGTAGTTCCCCCATGGCCCGGTGGTTCGGTTTGCGGGCGTCCCGGTTGCCCGGGCCGACGCACACTCCCTCTCGGATCGGGCGCTGGGGTGCGCATGCCGACAGACGACGGGGGATTCACCTGCCTGCCCCTCATTGCGCGACCACCCGCTCGGAATAGGGGCGAGCAGGTGCCACGAGGCCCCTGGGCCCACTCCTACAGCGCACCGGAGTGACGGGCCGTCACACCCCTGGGCCGCCATCCGCCACACAGCTCTCCGAGCTGGGAGAGCAGGGGCAGGCCCGGCACGGGGGGAACCGAACCTGCCCCGGCACATCGGCGCCTGCAGACCCTCCCCCAGAGGATGGGCGCCGTGACCCCTGCCGGGGTCACTTCCAACAGCGCGCCGCAGGACGGGAGTGTCACGGGGGACGGGAATGGTTGCCAGACCGACAACTCTGTGAAGGAACAGTCTGACTTCCTTCATGACCTGGTCACGAATTACGCGAACACAGGCGGCCGATGT
This sequence comes from Streptomyces sp. NPDC054794, assembly GCF_053611585.1. NCBI lineage: Bacteria > Bacillati > Actinomycetota > Actinomycetes > Kitasatosporales > Streptomycetaceae > Streptomyces > Streptomyces sp. NPDC054794. The sequence goes on from NZ_JBSHAQ010000034.1 coordinate 87,256, forward strand.
TTGCGACGGCACCCGAATCACACTCCTCCATTCCGTCCGGAAAATTGCCCTGGCATACGAACATGCAGGTAAGTGCCTGTATAGGCAGCCATATTTGGGACATCCCAGACGTCGGTGTAACGCTGCAGTGCATGCGGAACGCAGAAGTAGGGAGAAGCGGGGTACCGTCCAGCTGAATCTCGGCGCCCTGGCGCGAGCGCGCAGACACGGCACTACGTCAGATCGGATATCCCTGTGAGAAACATCGACCCGGTTCCCGGATACCAGGCATACAACGAGCCGCTGGCCCCAGACCGCTCTCTGCACCGTCGGGCCACCACGCGCCGTACAGCCATCACCATCTGCACGATCGCCGACAGTGCGGCGGGCCTGCTGGGCCTGTGGATCCTGCTGTTCCTGCTCGACGCGAACCGCGCGAATGTGTTCGTCGAATTTGTGCGGGGCACAGCGGGCTGGCTGTCCTGGTGGTCGCAGGACATTTTCACGATGGACACAGAGGGGCTACGCGTTGTCCTCAATTACGGCCTCCCGGCCGTCATCTATTTGCTGATCGGCCACGGGATCGCTGCCCGGCTCAACCGAGCCTGACAGTCGACCGGCCGCTTTGTTGATCGCCATGAGAGTGGGCCGACCATGACACACAGCTCAACTGGAAACGATCGCTTGCCGATCTATGAGGACCTGATACGCGAGCGGGGTGACGTCGTCGCCGAAGCTCAACTCGCTGCGGAACACACGCAGCACCAGGCCGCGGAATTGCTGCCCGGACGGGATACGGGTCAGCAAGCCCGTCGTTGGAGCACCGGAGCCGCTGCGGCTGGCCAGCCGGAGTGGCGCGGGTCGCCGCCGTAAGGGGGTGGGCCATGGCGCGGGTACGTCCGCGTGTCCCGTCCTCATCCAAGGACCAAGCCGTGGCCCAGGCGGGCCGACGGCACGTCGAACCAGGAAGACCAGAAAGCACAGATGGATTACTGCTCTTCATGCCGTCGGCACCTGAACGGCGCGCTGGTGTGCCCCGGGTGCGGCGCCTACGCCCCGGACATCGCCCCGCCCACCGCCGACGGCCACAGGGGCTCGGCCCCGGCGATGACGAGCGCCGGACCGGCCACAACGGCCCACCGGGCCGCGGCCTCCGTCACGTGGCACGACAGCCTCCCGGACGGCGAGGCGGAGTCCAGCACTGCCATGGACGTGACCCCGCACGTCGCCGCCGATGCCCGAGCCCCTGCCGCCCGCACGGCAGGGGCGTGCGGCACGCCGTCGCCGACTGGCCCGCTGGAGGAAGAACCAGCGCCGGGCGGCGGTCGCGAGTGCTGTGGCGCTCGTCGGAGGCGGCCTGAGTATCGCCATGATGGACCGGCATTCCACCGACCGGGCACAGGCAGCAGTGGCGCCGGACGCCCCGGGGACAGGCACCGTGCAGGACCAGACGCCCGAACAGAACCGACCGGCCGCCGCACCGGCGACTACTCAGCACACTCACCGGCCGTCACACGCCCCTTCCCAGCCGCAGCCGCCGACGACGACCAACGCACCGCGGCAACAGTCCCTCGCCGCAACGCCCCGCACAACGTCACCGCGCGCCCAGCCGGACGCCGTAACTCCTGCCCGCCCGACCACGACGGCGGCCCCGCATCCCCAGAGCACCGCCCCGGCCACTGGCGACACGGCCCCCGACCGCTCCGGTACGACGGCGCAACAGCAGCCGGCGCCCGCGACAGGCGACGGCACGAAGCCGGGCACGTCCCAGACCACCAGCCCCTCACGGGCGTCGACCTCGCCGACGGAGGTCTGCCTGCTCGGGATATGCCTCGGCTGACCACGCGTGCACCCGGCCCCTTTGGGTGTGTCTGAAAGATCGTGTAAGTCCGTGACGTGACAGGCTGGCCGGGGCCCGGTGCAGGGCCTTGGCCAGCCGGGACGGACGAACATGGCAGACAACGAGAACCCGGCTGTGGAGCCGGTCGAGGACAAGCTGGGGGACGAGGTAGTCGAGCGGTTGATGGACCGTGCCGACTCCTCAGGAGCCGCTCTGCTGGGCGAGGGCGGGCTGCTGACCGCCGTCACCCGGGCGGTGCTCGAGCGGGCCCTGGACGCCGAGATGACCGAGTACCTCGGCTATGAGAGGCATGATCCGGCCGGCCGGGGTTCGGGCAACAGCCGCAACGGGACCTCGCCGACCGGTACACGTACGCAGTCCTCCAGCAGTCCAGAGGATTCGGCGAGCGCGCCGTCCACGTCCCCGGTCTTGCCCTGCGTGTAGGCGCGTCGCGGAGCATCGCGAAGAGCACGCCCATGCGGTGCCGGGCGAAGCGGGAGAGAGCCTGGATGCGGGTCTTCCCCTGGTCCCGCGATATGTCGCCCCTGTAGTTCGCCTGGCTGCAGGTGAACTGGATCGGTCGTGATCCACCTGAGAGCCCGCCGGGGCTTGGGCTGTGTTGCCGGAAGGGTGATCACGCGGCGTTCCTCGGCGGGGCCCGTGCCCCCCGGGGGGGGCACGTCACAGTGCGAACGCAGGGACCCCGGGGGTACGGGGCATACCGCGCACCTCCCGTGCCCGCGAGGGCGCCGCGGGCGGCGGCGCGAGGGCCGGCCCGATCAGCGGCATGACGGCCGCCAGCATCTCCGCCTCGCTCGCGGTCCCGTTCACGACCAGATCGGCCGCCGCCCGGGAGGGCGCGACGTGGGCTGCGTGGCGGTCCCTGCCGGTCTGCAGATAGTTGCGTAGGGACAGTCGGGGGTCCTGCCGCTGTACCTCGATCTTCCGGAGGATCTTGCGGGCCAGGCGTATGTCGTCGGGGGTGTCGACATACACCCGCCACGCCGCCCGCCGGACCACGGACGGCAGTGACAGCGCGAACAGGCCCTCGACCACCACCAGCAGCACGCCGGGGCGCAGCAGCGCCGCGTCAATGGCGTGCGTCACCGCTGTCTCGTCGATCGACCCCGGATGGTTCCAGTCGAGGACGGCGTGGCCGTCGGCACTGACCGTCCACACACCCCTCAGGGGGTCGTGCGCGGGCACGTAGTAGTCGTCCAGATGGACCAGTGCGATGCTCTCGGGACACTGCAGCGACAGGGCTTCGGCAAGGGTGGACTTGCCGGATGCGGTGCCGCCTGCGACCGCCAGTACACCCGTCATACCGGGCGCTCCTCATGTGCTCAAAGGGGATAGACGAAGCGGCCGGACAAGCCGGGTGCAGGGAATGTACGGCGGCGTGATCGCCCATGGCAAGCGGGGAAACGCGGCCCGGTTCGGCGGAGGCCAGGGCCGTGACCTTTGGTCGACCTGCGCACCGGTCTCGGCAATGCCGCGGACCACCCCTAGCGGCCCTTGGGCGCGGCCGTGACGGCGACGCGCGGGAACGAGTAGTCGAGGCAGCGCACCTGCGACCGGGCGACCGCGCCCGGGCCCCACCCGCACACCGGGAACAGCACCGACGGCCGCCGCGCTCGACGCCCTGACCAAGACGTCTCCGGCAGGTCGCCCGGTCGAGCCGGAGGAGGTCGCCGGGGCGGCCCACCACCCGCCCTGGCCTGATCGACGGGTGCCTCGCCGGAACCGGACTATCACTCCCGTCCGCGACAACCCGAGTTCAAGATCAGTAACGAAGCAGGTCCCTCGACGACCTGTCGAGGGACCTGAGCGGGGACGCAACGATGGCCCCTGGTTAGCGGTCAGCGCTCTTCGTTGGGGGCAGCCGCGAAGCCCATCCGTATGCTTGCTCGCGCCGTACTGCGATTACTCAGGCAGTCCAAAGAGCGAGCGGTGCACCAAGGCCAAAGCCGGCCGCATCCTGACCATCCGCCCACACCACGACCTGCAAGCGGCCGCCCGCCGCCAGGCCGCCACCGTCCCCGGCTGGCAAGCCGCCTACCGCCGCTGGAGACCACCCGTCGAACGCGCCGTCGCCTGGCTCGTCCAGCACGGCAACCGCAGACTCCGCTACCGCGGCACCATCGACAACAATGCCTGGCTCCACACCCGAGCCGCCGCCCTCAACCTCCGCCGACTGATCAACCTCGGACTCACCCGCGCCGGCAGCACCTGGACGATCAGCCCGGCCACCACATAGACCGAGAAATCGCCCGGCTCACCGCCGGACAGTCCCTCAACAAGATCTTCATGAGCCTTCCAGGCCGTGTGTCCGGTGGATCATCGGGTTCCTGCCGGCGGCGCCCGGGTACCGATTGGGCCGACGACGAACGGTCAGGGCGGTGTCGTTCAGAGGTTTTGTCCGGCTGGATGCCGGTTCAGGTGGCTTGTGTGGCTGAGTAGTTACTCAGGTTGAACCTGTGAGGGCGCGCAACGCGTCCTCGTACACCAGGGCTCCGCGCAGACCGGGTCAGCTGCCCGGGCGGGAAGCCGCCCAGCCGTGTTCGAGCAATGCGAAGGCCTCGTCGGCGGCGCGGTGCGGCTCGGCGTGCCGCAGGATGAGGCCGCGGGCCTCAAGGGCGAAATGAGCCAGGGCGGCGCAGCTGACATCGTCCTCGGGGGCGCCGACAGCCTCGGCGATGGCCCGCGCCAGGGCCGCTTCGTGGCGCGTCCAAATGCGGTGGGCGTAGTCGCGCAGCGCAGGGGTCTCCTGCACCATGCGCGTGAAATCGGCGAACCGCGGGTCCGTGGCATGCACGGCGAACTGGGTCTGTTTCAGCAGGATGTGCTCGCGCAGAGCTTGCGGGATCGACTGGCCGGGGGGGCGGTCGCGCACGGCGGCGACGAGCGCCGCCTCCAGGTCGTCGTCCTGGTCGAAGACCAGGGCTTCTTTGCCGGAGAAGTGCTTGAACAAGGTGGTCACCGAGACATCGGCGGCGTCGGCGATGTCCTTGACGCCGACCTGGTCGTAGCCGCGGTCGAGGAAGAGTTCGAGTGCGGCGTCGGCCAGGGACTGGCGGGTCTGGGCCTTCTTGCGCTCGCGGCGCCCGGTCGGTTCGGTCACTCGCATACCGTACCCCGGGGTGAAGCAACTTCAAAAGTTTAGTCGTTGCACTTATTTGGTGAGTGTGCTTTCTTGGTGAGGCCGGACCTCCCGGCGGCTCACCCACCTCCCGAGGGACACTCCCATGCACCCTGCTCGCGGTCCCCGCATCGCGATCGTCGGCGCCGGCCTCGGTGGCCTCACCTGCGCCCGAGTCCTGCAGCAACACGGCCGCTCCGTCACCGTCTTCGAACGCGAGGCCTCCGTCGACGCCCGCCCGCAGGGCGGCACCCTCGACCTGCACGCCGACACGGGTCAGGCCGCCTTGCGGGCGGCGGGGCTTCTCGACCGATTCCAAGCCCTCGCCCGCCCCGAAGGAGAGGAGTGGCGCGTGCTCGACTTCGCCGACGCCGCCCTCCTGGCGCATCAGGGGCCGTCCGCCGACGGCGGACGGCCGGAGATCGATCGAGGCCAACTGCGCGGTCTGTTCCTGGACTCGCTCACCGAGGGCACGGTGCGGTGGGACCGCGCCGTCAGCAGGGTCACCCCGCTGCCGGACGGCACCTGCCGGGTGCTCTTCAGTGACGGCACCGCCGAGGACTTCGACCTGGTGGTCGGCGCCGACGGTGCATGGTCGCGCGTCCGCCCGGCCCTGTCGCACGCCGCACCCCGCTACACCGGCGTCACCTTCGTCGAGACCGGATTCGACCACTGCGACACCCGCCATCCCGACCTCGCGCGGCTGGTCGGCAACGGATCAATGCTGGCGAAGGGCGTCGGCAGGTCCTTGGTCGCCCAGCGCAACAGCAACGGCCACATCCGCGCTTACATCGCGTTCCGCGCGCCGGAGGACTGGCACGGGGCTGCCGGTATCGACCTCGGCGACCAGCAGGCCGTACGGTCGCACCTGCTGACGATGTTCGACGGCTGGGACGAGAGCCTGCGCTACATCCTGAGCAACAGCGACAACTGGTTCATCAACCGGTCCCTGTTCGTCCTGCCCGCCCCACACACCTGGGAGCACGTTCCCGGCGTCACACTGCTCGGCGATGCCGCGCACCTGATGCCCCCGGTCGGGCTGGGCGCCAATCTCGCCATGCTCGACGGCTCCGACCTCGCCCACGCCCTCGTCACCGAATCCAGCGTCGACGACGCCGTCCGCGCCTACGAGAGCGTCATGCTGCCGCGCTCGATCGAGGCCGCGACGGGCAGTGCGCAGGGACTCGACCACCTCGTTCCCGCGACGACCTCTTGAGCCGACTCCACCGCCCCCGGCCCCGCGTCGATCACGTGCACTCTCCCGGCGGTCGCATCCGCCCCAGGGCGGCGTCGTCGGAGGCCCTGTCCGGTTTGATCACGTGATGCCGAAGGTGGCCAGTGGCTGGGCGGCGTCTCGGCCGCGGCCGGCAGCCCCCGTTGTGTACGCGTCGCGCACGGGAGGGCTGACGGATCTTGCACGGACCGATGCAGTGCTCGCGGCCGTCGTCTCCTTCAGCTGGGGCGCGTCCGGGTCGCGCAGGGGTCGCAGCCCGCCGGCGGCCGGACGTGATCGCCCAGCGTGAATGGCCGGCGGTGTTCCTGCTGTCTGCCTGCTCGCCCGACCTCAACCCCGTGGAAGAACTGGGCACACCGGCTCGACATCTTCGACGGCTTCACAGCAGGAACCGGCCTGACCCTCGACAAGCCGACGTCACCCTGACGGGCCGATGTCAGTGCGGTTGGCGCAGTCCTGCGACGAGGAGTGCGATCAGTCGGCGTGCGTCGTAGCGAGGGTCGCTCTCGGTGCCGATGCAGAGGTTTCCGACGCCGCGCATGAGGTGGTAGGCGTCGAGGTCGGAGTGGATCTCGCCGGAGGCGGCGGCAGCGTCGAGGAGCTGGGTGCACACCGGCAGGAGGCGTTCGAGGAAGTAGGCGTGCGGCGTCTCGAAGCCGGCGCCGTCTCCCTGCATCGCGACGGCCAGGCCGTGCTTGGTGACCAGGAAGTATTCGGCTTCAACGACCTGGCGGTCAAGGACGCGGCTCCCGGCACCCTCTGCCGCATCTACGTCGACGGCAAGCTCAAGGACGAGCAGAAGCCCGACGCCAAGGGCTCGCTGTCGTGCTTCGTCAACCTCTAGGACTCACCGGCGAATTCGAATCTGCTCACGTGCACGACGGTCCGCGCGGCCGGCGACCCAGGCCTATGCTACGGCAGCAGTCACTATCGAGGACACCGAGATCACCGTACTGTCCCAGCGACAGTGCACGGACCTGCGCCGCGATCGCATCGGCTTCGTCTTCCGGCAGCACCTGCTGCCGGAGCTGAACGGCTCGGAGAACATCGTGCTGCCGCTGGAGATCGCGGGCCGTCGACCGGACCGGGGCCGGCTGGATGCGGTCGTGGCGCGCTGCGATCGGCGTTCTCCCTCTCGCCCGTCGCCGGGTCGATGTGCTGTGTGCGATGTCTCGCGACCTCCGACCACGCCTGCGTCCCGGCTCTGCAGCGCAGGTGGCCCCAAACCTTGCCGAAGCGGGGCCGGGCACGGGCGCCGGACCGTCCGTCTGAGAAGATCGTGGGACTGTTCACAACGGCGGTCTCGCTATAGTGGTTTGGCAACAGGGGTGGGGAACATGGCGGTTCTGGTTCTGGTCGGCTTGCTCGTTCTGGTCGTCGGCGGGTGCGTCTGTGTGGTGTGGGCAGCGCGGGGCGGACCCCGCTGGGTGCGTGTCGTGGGCGCCCTGACGCTCGTCGCGGGCGAGTTGTTGTCGAGTCGGACGAAGCGCGCGCACCAGAACTCAGGCCAGAACCTGGGTGACGGGAGTGACTCCTAGACCCTGGGGCGCCACGCAGGCAGTGCGGGACAGGTGCGGAAGGCGCCTTCCGAGGGGGACTGACCCGGACCCGCTGGGCGTGGGCATGCACGCGGTGATCCCGATCCTGTTCGTGGTCGCCGTCGTGGCCGCCCGCCACGCCATCGGCCGGATCGCCGACATGGCCGTCGACAAGCACATGGAGGGCGTCCGCCTCACCCGCTGGCTCCTCTCGCCGGTCCCCACGTTCGGGAGTGTCTAATTGATTGGACAGACCCCCTGCATGCCGACAAGGCGTACGACGTACCCCACCTGCGACGATGGTTATGGGGCAAGCGCATCGGCGTCCGGCTCGCCCGCAGGGGCATCGACTCCAGCGAACGGCTCGGCCGCCGCAGGTGGGTCATCGAACGCACCATGTCCTGGCTGACGGGCTACCGTCGTCTCAACCACCGCTACGAGCGGAACCCGGCAACTACCTGGCCTTTCTTGGCCTCGCAGCCGCTCTCTGCTGCTACAAACGACTCCGCAAACTGACCATGTAGGACACGGTCTTAGACGCCATCCGCTTTCCGAACGTGATCATTTGGTTCGGGCTGGGTGGGCATGAACTCCGGCTGGTGGCAGGAGAGATGGGCGTGGTTCGTCTGCTCGTCCCGTTTGTGGAGGTGGCTGGTGCCGTCGGTGCTCGGTCTGTTGGAGGCCCGGGAGAAGAAGGTCCGGGAGAAGAAGGTCCGGGAAGAGGTGGCACGGCTGCGGGAGGAGGCCGAGCGGGTGGAGGCTGCCCTCGGCCAGGCGGAACGGGCACTTCAGCGTCTGGCGGATGCCCGTGTGACGGTGACTGAGGTGCTGGCCGAGCCGCCCGTCGCGGTCGCGGAGCCGGTGGTGAGTGCGGTGGCGGGGTCGGTGGTGCCCAGAGGACCGAGGGCATGACAGCGACGGTCCTGCCTCCGGACTACCAGCGGATCATGTCCGTGCTGGAGTCGGATGCGGCCCGGGAGGGTATGCGGTGCCAGCAACTGGCCGTGGCCCTGGGCCTTCAGGCGGTTCCAGCGACGGTCGAGGGGCTGCGGTCGAAGGCGAAACGCCTGGTGGAGCGGGGGTGGGCGCTCCAGTGCGGCCGGGGGTGTTCACCCCGCTCGGGGCGTCGGCCGGCTGAAGGCGCAGGGGCGGCGCCCGGCCAGGCGGCTGCTCATGAGCATGGTCATGGACCACAGCACCATGGCCTCGTGCATGGCGGGCAGTGTCTCGTAGTCGCGCACCAGGCGGCGCGATCGCATCAGCCAGCTCAGGGTGCGCTCCACCCCCCACCTGCGCGGCAGCACCACGAACCCGCTGGTGTCGTCGGTGCGTTTGACGATCTCAAGGGCGAGCTGGAGTTTCTCTGCCGCCCAGTCGACGAGCCGACCGGCATAACCGCCGTCCGCCCAGACGAGGCGGATGGAGAAGTACATGGTGCGCAGCCGCTCGAGCAGCGGGACGGCGGCGTCGCGGTCCTGCACGCTCACCGCGGTCACTGCGACGGCCAGGACCAGGCCGAGGCAGTCCATGACCAGGTGCCGCTTGCGGCCACCCACTTTCTTCCCGCCGTCCCACCCGGACGTCGAGCGCGGGATGTTCGTCGCCGCCCGCAGCGACTGCGAGTCCACGATGGCGGCCGTCGGGTCCGGCGAACGGCTGTCCTTCTGGCGGACCTTGTCACGCAGCCGGTCGTGGAGTTCGGTGAGCAGGCCCGTCACCTGCCAGCGTCGGGCGAACGCGTGCACCCGCCGGTACGACGGGAAGTCGCAGGGCAGGTTGACCCACTTGACGCCGTTGTCGACGACGTAGCGGACCGCGTCCAGCATGACGCGGTGGCAATAGCCCTCCGGTCGTCCGCCCCGCCCCTGAAGCCACGCGGGGACCGGCAGCAGCGGCCGGATGACCTGCCATTCGGCCTCCGTCAGGTCGGAGTCGTAACACGGGGCGCGGTCCGGCCCGTCCGCCGCGTTGCCGAACCTGTGCGCGAGACAGTCACACGCCGGAGACGGCGCGTTGGACTCCACGGACGCACACGCGACAGACTGCGACACAGGGCCTCCTGGTGCTGCTCGGTTGGGATCGCAACCCCGAGCTACCAGGAGGCTCTGCCGTTATGCCCACCGAGAGATCACCCGAACAGGAACCGTGTTCGACTCATCAAGCCTGCCCAGCGGTAAGCGGATGGCGTCTTAGGTCTTGAGCATTGCTCCTCCGTCAGGCGGATGGCACCGGAAAGCTTCGCCTGAGCGAGCCGCGGGTCTCTTCCAGAACGGCGGCGACCGCCGCCACTCCCGCCATGCCGGACCGGCAGCCGTTGCGGGTGGTCGTGCGGGAGATCACGCGAGGGGATCTCGTTCCTCACAACCCCGCAGGAGGGGAGTAGAGCTCCACTTCACTCACCTGCGTGAAACCGAGGCGGCGGTAGACCGGTGCTCCCATGTCGCTGGCCTGGAGCGTGCAGACCAACGCCTGTTCACTTCGGGCTACTTGCATCGCCGCCGCCGTGAGCGCGGTACCGATGCCGCGTGCGCGTAGGGACGGGTCGGTCCCGATCCAGTAGAGACCGGCGATGCCGTTGCTGATCAGCACGGCCGACGTGGCCACCGGGCGGCCGTCGATCCGCCCGACCAGTCGGATCAGTCGGCCGAGATCGGTGCGCAGGCCGGATTCGGCGGCCACCACGGCGTCGCGGAGACCGGCGCCGACTCCGAAGGATGACGCGTAACCGTCGACGTAGTCGGCTATGCCCTCCGGCCCGTCGACGTGCTCGATGACCAGGCCGGCAGGGGCGGACAGAGAGGGCTCGGGCAGCTGGTCGAGCCGGACGGCCATGACCGGCATGGCGCCGTTGCGGTGGTAGCCCCGGTCCCGCAGTGCCTCGGCCACGCCGGTGTCGCTGTCCGGGCCGATCCACCATCGCCAGGGTACGCCGGCCAGTTGTCGCTCGGCATCGGAGGCGACTTCGGGAACACTCCGGCCGCGAAGTCGGAGAACGCCGTTGAGCAGCCTGTGTTGAAGACCGCTGCGGTAGACGACCAGGTCCTCGTCGACGCTCATGGAGCCACCCCAAGCGAGCCAGTGCGCCCGGAGGTTGGCCATTTGCGGGAGAAGCTCCTGGACCGACAGCGAGGTCACATCGGCGTCTTTCAAAGATCTCATCCATCCTCTACGGCGGCTTGCTCCGTGCGCTTCGGTGGTGCGCTCCGGACTGCGGATCATCAATGGCGGTGTGCCCGCGTGCGATCGGCTTCGGGCCTGTGTCCGACGTGCACCATCGTGTGGCGCTGTAGATGGCGAATCGGTGGCAACCGCGATCCGATGCCGGTACCGACACCTGTCATGACGATCACGCGGCTGGAATTCTCTCGGTTCACGTGAGGCTCGTCTTCCGTGCGTGTCGGGTGCCAGGGAGTCCGACGAACTCCAGATGGCCGCGGCCGCCTTCGTGGAAGGTCAGCGGATAGGCCATCGCGAGGGTGACGTCGTAGGACTTGAGGCGGCGGGCGAGATGGAGCAGACACGACTGCGAGGCGGGATCCGCGTACTGGGCGTCGTCGACGAGTACGAGGAGCCCGGCGCGTCCGGCGGCCGTCACCACCAGCGCGGAGACGAACTCCTGCAGGAGCGGCACGGGAGTGGTGGCTGGTGGCGCGCGGTGGAAGAGGCGCGGTACGGCCGAGCGTACGTCGTCGGGAATCCCCGGAACGTGGACGAACTGTTCGAGAAGGGAGAAGGGGATTTCGCGTTCATTGCGGAATCCGGTGGTGTGCGGGCAAAGGGAACCAGCCGCGACGGCGTGTCGCCTCATCTCTTCCAGGTGGAACGACTTCCCGGTCCCCGGCCCCCGTGCAGAAGAAGGTTCCTCCGAGCTGTCCGGCTTGCCCGGCGGTGCACGCGAAACCTGAGAGGCTTGCGTCCCAGGTTTCCGTTCGCATCGCACCGTTTCTGTCTGCGTGTTCGTTGATGATCGAGGTCTTCGGCTGTCGCTGTTTCCGACATCGCTTTCAGGTCGGCTGGAGGGTCGCTTCGATGAGGTGTGGTCCGGGTGTGGCCAGCGCGGTGGAGAAGTGCTCGGCTAGTTCGGTTGTGCTTGCAGCCCGGGTCGCGGGGATGCCCATGCCGGTGGCCACGGCGGTGAAGTCGATGTCGGGTTGGCTGAGATCGAAGAGGGCGTTGGCGGCCGGTTCGGGGCGACCAGCTCGTGCAGGTCTGTCATGGGCTCAATTGAACCTCATGCACGCACTGCGCGCAAGAGCGCGTGCAACACTGCTATCGTCATGTGGCGGAGCGCTATCTCCACTCAACTAGTAGGGCTCCGTTAGGTTGCTCTGGCTCTTGGGTTCTGGCTGGTGGTGGATGTTCTGGGCAGGGGGCGGTGGCAGGTGGTGCAGGTGCCGGTCCAGCAGTTCAGCAGGTCTTGGATGGCGTCGAGGATCTGGTAGAGGGTGAGTCCGCTGTACCGGCTTTTGGGGCCAGTCGCTGTTCGGTGAGGAACGCGTGGGCGGCGGTGACGAGGGTGACGTGGTGATGCCACCCGGCCCAGGAACGGCCCTCGAAGTGGTCCAGGCCGAGGCCGTGCTTGAGTTCCCGGTAGTCGTGCTCGATCCGCCAGCGGATCTTCGCCAGGCGGACCAGTTCAGCCAGCGCGGTGGCGGCGGGCAGGTTGGACAGCCAGTAGTCGGTGGGTGCTTCGGCGCCTTCGGGCCATTCGACCAGCAGTGTGACTTCGGGCAGGACACCGTCCCAGTGGCCGTGTTCGGCGGTGGCGGCGGCCTGGGCCAGACGGCGGGCTCTCACCCCGGCCGGCCGCACCCGCACGGCCAGGAAGCGCGAGCGCATCACGCCGCGGGAGCCTTCACGCCAGGACACCTCGGTGAACGCTTCCCGTCCCTGGCCGGCCGCCAGCGCGGCCACCGAGGACGGCTTGTCCCGGTAGCGGGGCTGCGGCTTGCGGCCGTTGCCCGACCACGCCGGCGCGAACGGCTCGGCGGTGTGCGGATGGACGGTCACGTCCGAACGGATGGCGACGACATAGTCGATGCCCCGGCCGTCGAGGCCGTCGCGGAAGTCGGCGTTCTGCCCGTAGCCGGCATCGGCCACCACCACCGGCGGCACCAGACCCCACCCGGCCAGCTCGTCGATGCTGTCCAAGGCCAGGCGCCACTTCTCCCGGTGCCCGACCTCCTGCGGAATCCCGGTCCTGCGCCGCCGTCCGATATCGTCCGCCCACTCCTCGGGCACGAACAGCTGCCACTGCAACGGACACGAGGCAGTGTCGGAGACCGCGTGCACGCTCACCGCGACCTGGCAGTTGGCCTGCTTGCCCAGCGTCCCGCAGTACTGGGGCGCGACCGCCACCGACATCCGGCCGTCCTTGGGGAACGACACGTCATCGACCGCCCATGCATCCGGGCCGATCTGCGGCACCATGCGCTCCGCAATCCGCCGCCGCACCGGCACCGGATCCCAGGTCGACTGGTTCACGAACTGCTGCAGGTTCTGCTCGTTGCCATCCGGCAGCCGCTCCGCCATCGGCTGGATGGACTTGCGCCGCCCGTCCAGCATCAGCCCCCGCAGATACCAGTCACCCTTCGCCCGCTGATCCTTGCGCGGCACCGACGCGAACACGTCGGCGACGAATAAGGCCAACTTTGCCCGAGCCCGGTTCACTTCATGTGCGTCCACATCCCCAACATGCCCCCAAACAGGACCGCGAGACAGACCTAACGGAGCCCTACTAGTGCCGCATCAGGCAACGTTCGCCCTGTCGACCACTTCGCGTAGCCGTTCGTCGGCGGCGTGCTTGTTCCGCCAGTTGATGTAGCGGCGGATCGTGCTGCCCTGCTCCTTGTGGCTGGCATGGTCGGTCCCGTCCAGTGCGAAGTAGCGCAGGGTGGTGAACTGGGCCTCGATGCGGTTGAGCCAGGAGCTGGTCGTCGGTGTGTAGGCAAACTCGACGTTGTTGGCCGACGCCCAGTCGCCGACCCGCGTGTCCTTGTTCGTGGTCAGGTGCGGGGAGAAGTTGTCGAGCACGATCGCGATCCGGATGTCGGGCGGGTAGAGGCTGCGCAGGTACCGACAGAACTCCAGGAACCTCGTGCGGTTCTTCTTCGGCTTGGTGTGTCCGTAGAGCTTGTCCTTGCCGAGGTCATAGACGGCGAACAGGTGCCTGACCCCGTGCGGTCGGGTGTAGGTAGCGCGCCGGCGAGGTCTCGGCTCCCGGTCTGGGCCCTTGTGCCGTCCGCCGCGCTCGGCCCACTGCCAGCCGGGGTGGGGCTGGAGGTTGAGCGGGCCGAACTCGTCCAGGCAGAACATGACTTCGGGATCGCCGTCCTCGGGTATGACCTCGCCGTCGGCGATCGCGTAGAGGTGCTTGACACGGGCCTTCTTGGCGGCGTAGTCGGGGTCGCGGGAGGTCTTCCACCTCTCTATGCGTTGAAAGGACACGCCCTCCTCGCGGAGCAGGACCCGAAGGCCCTCATGGCTGATGTCGTCGACCACCCCCTCGGCGACCAAGAAGTCGGCCAGCTTGGCCAGGCTCCAGGTCGAGAACGGCAGGTCGTGCTCGACCGGCTCGGACTTGGCGATCTTCTTGATCTCGCGCCGCTCGGGCAGGGTGAATGTCCTGGGCCGGCCGCCCTTGCACTTCGGGTATAGCGCCTCGAAGCCGTCGGCATTGAAGTCGTGGATCACGTCCCGCACCCGGTCCGCGCTGGTGAACGTCACCTCGGCAATCTTCGCAACCGGCATGCCCTGCGCGGACAGCAACACCATCAGCGTGCGCCGCCAGGTCACCACTGAGCCGGAGTGCCCGCACTGCCGTCGAGGCGGCCCAGGCCCAGTACACGGCTCTGCCCGGCGAAAAGCTGGCCGCGATGATGGTCGCCTGTCTTGCGAAGGGGGTACTGACCCTCAACGAGGAAATCCCCGAGCTCGCGCCCTGATCGAGGCCCGGTTTCGCCAGCACCCGCATGTGCGAGTGACCAGCAGCATGCCAGGCATGGGGACCATGCTCGGGGCGGAGTTCCTCGCGGCCACCGGCGGTGACCTGGAAGCGTTCGGCACTGTGGACCGCCTGGCCGCCTTCGCGGGCCTGGCTCCCGTGCCCCGCGACTCAGGGCGCGTCAGCGGAAACATGCGCCGTCCCCGGCGCTACCACCGAGGTCTCCTGCGAGCCTTCTACCTCTCTGCTATGGCCAGTCTCAGATCATGTCCCGCCTCGAAGGCGTACTACGAGCGAAAGGGCGTCGAAGGCAAGAACCATAAGCAAGCCCTCCTGTGTCTCGCCCGCCGACGAGCCAACGTTCTATGGGCCATGATCCGTGACGGAGTGCTCTACCAAGCCTCACAACCGATCAATGCTGCGGCTTGACAACGACATTAGGAAGTGTCTGAGGCCTGTATGACAAGCCAGTCGCACGGCGGTTTCGTGGTGCTGCGGTGAGTCGCGTCAAGCCGCGAAGCGGGGAAGACTAATGAACCGGCTTTCCTCGATGACTTGGTAGCCAGCGCTCGTGTACAGGTTCATTGCCACCTCGTTGCCGCCCCATACGGTGAACATCAGCTGCGAGTCGCCGGCTGCGAGCGCTGCCTGTTCGCCGGCCGCCATCGCGGCTCGCCCGTACCCTTTGCCGCGGTGCTGCTCTTGGATGTGCAGCGAGAAGCCGTAGGTGACCTCTGGGAGGTGCCCGTGCTTCAGCCAGCCGGTGCCGATCTGCTCGCCCGACGCTTCGAGCACCAGGAACGTGTTGCCGGGCGTCGCCAGGCCCTCGGGAAGCAGCTTTGCGAAGTCCTGGTCGGACTTGCGTACGGCCTCCTCGGGGCTCAGGGCTCCTGCCCGGACGATGTCGCCGACGTAGGCGGCCTTCTCGGAGGTGAGCCAGTCGGGATATTCGGCGGGTGCCATCGGCCGTGCGGTGACACCGTCGAGTGGTTCCGGCGGGGAACTGACGCGCCGCGCCCTGAGCTGGCCCCGGACGCTGTAACCGTTGAACAGTTCGCCGGCGGGCTCGGTGAGCCGTATGTCCAGTCGGCGTGCGCCGCGCTGCGTGCACCATGCCTCGGCCCAGTCTCGGGCGGCCTGTTCGTGTCCCTGTCCGGCGTGGAGCGCGTCGATGTGGAGGTCGCCGATGCGGCCCGCGAACGTGCCGTTGTCGTCGGTCACGACCACGGCGACGTATCCCACTCGGGTTCCGGCGTCCGTGATCTCGGCGACGGTCCAGTCGCCGATGCTGGCGCGTGCATCCTCGAGCATGCGCTCCACGGTGGCCGCACCGAGCCCGGCCACTGTGTACGAGGTGCGTAGCCGCCGCTCGAAGTCCTTCTGCCATTCCAGGCCGTCATCAAGGATGCTGAATTCTGTCATCTGATCACACTAGTGACGTTGTCGTGGACCTGGCCCGGGGATTTCGGTGTCATACACCAGCGCTCGCCTACTTCCTGTGGGGCTGCCGGCAACTGGCCGTTCTCGACAGGGCGGCATGCTCTTGGCGGTGCCCCGTATCATGTCATTAAAAGAGCGTTTTGCCCCGGCGATCGTGTTTGATGGCCATTCAGGAGCCGGTTAATCTGGGGTTGTTGTGCCGTCGGTGCCAGCTGAGGTGATTGGGACGGCAGTCATCGTGCGCCAGTCCGTTTCATTCAGTTCCCTCCTGTCTGGTCCCAAGGCGCCCCTGGCTGGCCCGTTTGCGCCCTGGGGCTGCATGGCGCCGGACGGTACTACCGATTCCTAATGTCGTCCGTCAAGCCTCAAGAGTGTCGGGCGGTGTGGGCTCGTAGCACCGTCCGTCGCGCAGGAGGGCCCAGAGAACGTTGACGCGGCGACGGGCCAGTGCAAGGACGGCTTGCGTGTGGCGCTTGCCCTCCGCGCGTTTGCGTTGATAGAAGCGGCGAGATTCCTCGCAGTGCCGGATGCTGAAAGTGCCGAGGTGTGAAAGACCCGCAGGAGGCGGCGGTTGTATCGCTGGGGGCGCCGCATGTTGCCACTGATCTTGCCGGAGTCACGAGGAACCGGTGCGACGCCGCCGAAGCCGGCGAGCCGGTCGGAAGTGCCGAAGATGCTCATGTCGCCGCCGGTGGCGGCCAGGAACTCGGCGCCGAGGATGACACCCATGCCGGGCATGCTGGTGATCACATCGAAGGTTGCATGGTGGCGAAACCGGGCCTCTATTGCCTTGCCGAGCTCGGTGACCCGCTGGTTGAGAGCTATCACCTCTGTTGTTAGCGTGCGCACCAGCTGGGCGGTCAGCTTCTCGCTCGGCAGGCTGGTGTGCTGGCGCTCGGCGGCCCGAACGGCGATCTCGGCGAGCCGGTCGGCGTCCAGGACGTGGCGGTTGCGTAGCCAGCTCTCCAGCCGCTTGCTCCCGATTCGACGGATGGCCGCGGGGGTCTGGTAGCCGCTCAGCAAGGTGAGCGGGCCGACGCTGGTCAGGTCCAGCATCCGTTCCAGGCCAGGGAAAACGCTGGTCAGTTGGGCCCGGAGGCGGTTGACGGTGCGAGTGCGGTCAGCGACCAGGTCTCATGCGGCGGCTGGTGAGAATGTTGAGATCGGTGACGGTTTCGTCGCTGGCGCGTAAGGGGCGCAGGTCGCGGCGAACGCGCGCCTGGTCGGCGATGACCGCTGCGTCCTTGGCGTCGGTCTTTCCCTCACCGTGGTAAGTCTCGCAGGCGCGATGGACGGCCCGGCCGGAGATGTAATGCACCGGCTGGTCACGGCTGAGGAGGATGGTGATGGCGAGGGCGGCTCCGCCGTCGGCCAAGTCGATACCCCAGGTCACGTCGTCGCCCAGAGCAAGGACATCGGCGAGAAGTTGAAGCAGTTCCAGCTCGTCGTTGGCGACGCATCGCGACAGCAGCCGACGGCCGCGTTCATCGATCGCGACGCAATGGTGGTGGGTTTTTCCTGCGTCAATGCCGGCCCAGATCGCGGCCATGTGATGCCTCCGTACGGTGCGATGCGGTGCCTCCCACGGACGACCTCGCTGTCGATTCCCTACGGAGCGATCATTCGCACCGGCGTGATCGAGGCGCTGGCAGCGGCGGCCGACGAGCCGCCGCGCATGTGCTCGGTCATGCTGGTGCCCCTCGGGGGCGCGATCGCCCGCGTCTCGGCCGAGGCCACCGCGTTCCAGCACCGGGAAGCCGCACACTATCTGATGGCCAACACCATGGCGCCACCACAAGATCTCGGCGCTGAACGAGCCGACTGGGCGGAGAAGGTGACTGGCAGCGTGCTGGCCGGAACCCTGTGGCACCAGGCGTGTTCGCAATGGACCGGGACAAGCCCGAACACTACGTCCGCGCCTACTACGGCGACGCGGCATACGCCCAGCTCGCAGATGTCAAGCAGACCTGCGACCCGGGGAATACCTTCCGGTTCAACCAGAACATCCGCCCGTGAGGCGGCCGGAGCGCCAGTCGGCCGGGCTCCCGGGTTGCCGCCCACCTGTTCCCGATGGCCTGCAGCCTGTTCTGGGGACGCACGTGATGCGCCGTGACACCTCACGAACGGGGCGGCACCGCAGCGCTCCGGGCGCGGTCGAGGCGTTCGCGGATCGCGTGCCGGGCGCGGTCGTACGCATCCGGGTACTCGAGGAGGCTGCGGGCGTAGTTCGCCTGCAGCACGACGGCGTGCAGATCGAAGAGGAGCTGTTCGACGTCGGTACCCGGGTCGAGCTCGCCGAGCCGGCAGGCGAGCCCGATCTGCCTGCGCAGCGCGTCGAATCCCTGGAGGGCCAAGTCCGCGATCGCGTCGCGCACCGGCCCCTCCCGACCATCGAACTCGGTGGCGACGGTGAAGAAGAAGCACCCCCCCTCGACCGCGTCGAGATAGTCGATCCACCCGCCGAGCAGGGCGCGCAGGCGGGGAAGTCCGTCGTCGGCGCGCTGTGCGGGTCGCAGCACTTTCGTCTCAAAACCCTCCCTGGCGGTGGCGACGATCGCCAGCTGCAGGTCCTGCTTGGTGCCGAACAGGCTCTGCACCCCGCTCTTGGTCATGCCGAGCGCGGTCGCCAGCCCACCCAGCGAGATGCCCTCGAGCCCCTCCACCGTGGCCAGCTGCATGGCGCGTTCGAGTATCGCGCGGCGCCGCTCGTCTCCGGGTCGTGTAGTGGCCATACGTACAGCATAGCCAATACGATCGGATCGATTGACGCGTACGATCGTACGCCTTAGCGTGATCCGGAGTTGGCCACGCACGCCAAGCGCCGGCCACCACTGGACGCAAAGGAAACGCCGTTGATCAAAGTCAGTATCTACCTAGTCCGTCGACCGGGGATGTCTCCCGACGAGTTCGTCGACCACTGGAAGAACCAGCATGGACCGTTGGTGCTCTCCCTGCCGGAGTTCACGTCGCGCGTGCGCCGGTACACACAACAGCACGTCCTGCGGGATCTCCCCGCGGAGGTCCCGGTGCTGCCGTACGACGGGGTCGCCGAGCTCTGGGTCGACAAGCCGGAGGACATTTTCGAGCTGTTGCAGTCGCCGGTCTACGAGCAGAAGGTGATTCCGGACGAAGAGAAATTCCTCGACCGGTCGAAGACGGTCATGCTCTTGACGACCGAGCACAACGTGATCGGTTGATGGCCCGACGCCGGTCGGGATCAGGACTGCGGATGATGCCGCGCTGGATCCGGGCGGACCCGGCGTAAATGGTGCCGACCCTGGCGTCCAGGTACGCCGAGGTCCAGGATGCCGAGGAGCTGAGGGCGCCGGGGTCCCCAGTCTGGTACCGGACCGGGGACGCATGCACGGTCGACCCTACTCAGAGGCACTGCGGGCTTGACTCTCCCGCTGGGGGAGAGTTCAACCTATGCATATGAGCTCACCGAAAGTCCGTACATCACCGGCCGTTTACTCATCGGGGATGGGTCATCAGCCGGTTCTTACGAGATCGCTGCAGGGGCAGTGTGATGGTGTCCTGATGGCCAAGTCCGGCCGCCGATGTCCGCCCCGTGGACGATTGAGATACGGCTTCTGAGTGGGCGTTCGTGAGTTGATGTCCCTTTCGAAGTGATGCTTGGGGGAGGGATGCTGGCTACTGCTTCCGGCCCGGTCGCGTGGTTGAAGGCGGCGAGGATGTGGGGGTAGTCCGGGTGCTCGGGCAGGGCCGGCGCGACGGCCGGGAGCCGGTCGGCGAGACCGGTGACGGTCTTGCGGGTGATCGTGAGGTGCTCCAGGTGCATCTCGGCCTCCCGCAACCGGGTCTGCAGGTCGTCGATCTGCGAGCGGAGGTCGTCGGCCAGGGCCCGGGCGGCGTCTTCCTGGAGGTCCAGGGCATCGAGCAGGGGCCGGATGTTCACGCTGCCACCGCCTGCGCCGCGCGCCAGGTGGGGGCGTTCGCGCCGGTGAGGCGTCGGGTCATGACGTGGGTCATCGCCCAGTAGACGCGGGAGGCGGCGGAGGAGGGGCGGTGCTCGTAGTCGCGGACCAGGCGCCGGTGCCGTATGAGGATCCCGTAGGTCTGCTCGACCCTCCACCGCTTCGGCTGCGGCACGAACCCCTTGTCCTGCGGGTTGCGTGCGACGATCTCGACGTCAATGGAAGGGGGCACACGTCATCGCGGTGGCCTCGGGCCGGCATGAGCAGTTCCTGCGCAAGCTCGGCGCCGATGAGTTCATCGACTACACCAGG
>NZ_JBSHAQ010000035.1:0-101894 GCF_053611585.1 Streptomyces sp. NPDC054794
CGGATCGGGCGACCCGAGTCCTCAGGCGATCTCGACCAGCAGGTCGCCGCCTTCCACCTGCTGGATGCGGTTGATCGCCAGCCGGGACACCTTGCCGTCCTTGGTGGCCGTGATCGTCGCCTCCATCTTCATCGCCTCGATGGTGGCGACCGTGGCACCCGCGCTCACCTCGTCGCCCTCGGACACCGCGAGCGTCACCACGCCGGCGAACGGCGCCGCGACGTGCCCGGGGTTGGCGCGGTCGGCCTTCTCCGTGACCGGCACGTCCGAGGCCGCCGCCTTGTCGCGCACCTGGATCGGCCTCAGCTGGCCGTTCAGGCTGGACATGACGGTGCGCATGCCGCGCTCGTCGGCCTCGCCGACGGCCTGGAGCTCGATGAGCAGCCGCACGCCCGGTTCGAGGTCGACGGCGTACTCCTTGCCGGGGCGCAGACCGTAGAAGAAGTCCTTGCTGTCCAGCACGCTGGTGTCGCCGAACGCCTGGCGGTGGGTGTCGAAGTCGCGCGTCGGGCCGGGGAACAGCAGCCGGTTGAGCGTCGAGCGCGGGGACTTCTCCAGGCCCGCCCGGTCCTCGGCGGTCAGTTCCTGCACGGGCTTGACCTCGGCCCGGCCCTGCAGCGCCTTGCTGCGGAACGGCTCCGGCCAGCCGCCGGGCGGGGTGCCCAGCTCGCCGCGCAGGAAGCCGATGACGGAGTCGGGGATGTCGTACTTGTTCGGGGCCGCCTCGAAATCCTCGGGGTTCACCCCGGCACCGACCAGGTGGAGGGCCAGGTCGCCCACGACCTTGGAGGACGGGGTGACCTTCACCAGGCGGCCGAGCATCCGGTCGGCGGCCGCGTACATCGCCTCGATGTCCTCGAACCGGTCGCCGAGGCCGAGGGCGACGGCCTGGGTGCGCAGGTTGGACAGCTGGCCGCCGGGAATCTCGTGGTGGTAGACGCGTCCGGTCGGCGAGGCCAGGCCCGCCTCGAACGGCGCGTAGATCTTGCGGACGCTCTCCCAGTACGGCTCCAGGTCGCCGACGGCCTGGAGGTCGAGGCCGGTGGGGCGCTCGGAGTGGTCGGTCGCGGCCACGAGCGCCGACAGGGACGGCTGCGACGTGGTGCCCGCCATGGAGGCCACCGCTCCGTCCACCGCGTCCGCGCCCGCCTGGATCGCGGCGAGGTAGGTGGCGAGCTGTCCGCCCGCCGTGTCATGGGTGTGCAGGTGCACCGGCAGGTCGAACTCGCGGCGCAGCGCCGAGACGAGCGTGGCCGCGGCCGGGGCACGCAGCAGTCCGGCCATGTCCTTGACGGCCAGGACGTGGGCGCCGGCCTCGACGATCTGCTCGGCCAGGCGGAGGTAGTAGTCGAGGGTGTAGAGCCTCTCGCCCGGGTCGGACAGGTCGGAGGTGTAGCACAGGGCGACCTCGGCGACGGCCGTGCCGGTCTCCCGTACCGCGTCGATGGCGGGGCGCATCTGGCCGACGTCGTTGAGCGCGTCGAAGATCCGGAAGATGTCGATGCCGGTGGCGGCGGCCTCCTGCACGAAGGCGTCGGTCACCTCGGTCGGGTACGGCGTGTAGCCGACGGTGTTGCGGCCGCGCAGCAGCATCTGGAGGCAGATGTTGGGCACGGCCTCGCGCAGGGCGGCCAGCCGCTCCCACGGGTCCTCGGCGAGGAAGCGCAGGGCGACGTCGTAGGTGGCGCCGCCCCAGCACTCCAGGGACAGCAGCTGCGGCAGCGTGCGCGCCACCGCCGGCGCCACGGCCAGCAGGTCCTTGCTACGCACCCGGGTGGCAAGCAGCGACTGGTGGGCGTCGCGGAACGTGGTGTCGGTGACGCCGATGGTCGGCGACTCGCGCAGCCACCGGGCGAAGCCCTCCGGGCCCAGGTCGACGAGCCGCTGCCGCGAACCCGGCGCCGGTTCGCCCGCGGGCAGCGGCGGCAGCTTGGTGGCCGGCTCGATGAGCAGGGGCCGCTCGCCGTGCGGCTTGTTCACCGTGACGTCCGCGAGGTAGGTGAGCAGCTTGGTGCCGCGGTCGGCGGAGGTGCGGGAGGTGAGCAGGTACGGCCGCTGCTCGATGAAGGAGGTCGTGACCCGTCCGGCCTGGAAGTCCGGGTCGTCGAGGACGGCTTGCAGGAACGGGATGTTCGTGGCCACGCCGCGGATGCGGAACTCGGCGACCGCACGCCGGGCCCGGCCGATCGCGGCCTTCAGGTCCCGGCCCCGGCAGGTGAGTTTGACCAGCATCGAGTCGAAGTGCGCGCTGATCTCCGTACCGGCGTGCGTGGTGCCGCCGTCCAGCCGGATGCCGGAACCGCCGGGCGAGCGGTAGGCGCTGATGCGGCCGGTGTCCGGGCGGAAGCCGTTGGCGGGGTCCTCGGTCGTGATACGGCACTGCAGGGCCGCTCCGCGCAGGGTGACGGTGTCCTGGGACAGCCCGAGGTCGGCGAGCGTCTCGCCGGACGCGATGCGCAACTGGGCCTGGACCAGGTCGACGTCGGTGACCTCCTCGGTCACCGTGTGCTCGACCTGGATGCGGGGGTTCATCTCGATGAAGACGTGGTTGCCGTCGGGGTCGAGCAGGAACTCCACGGTGCCCGCGTTGCGGTAGCCGATCTCCCGGGCGAACTTCACGGCGTCGGCGCAGATCCGGTCGCGCAGGGCCGGGTCGAGGTTGGGCGCGGGCGCCAGCTCGATCACCTTCTGGTGGCGGCGCTGGAGCGAGCAGTCCCGCTCGAAGAGGTGGATGACGCCGCCCTGTCCGTCGGCGAGGATCTGCACCTCGATGTGGCGCGGATCCACGACGGCCTTCTCCAGGAAGACGGTCGGGTCACCGAACGCGGACGCCGCCTCGCGCGAGGCGGCCTCGATCGACTCGCGCAGCGCGGCCGGCTCCTCGACGCGGCGCATACCGCGCCCGCCGCCGCCGGCGACCGCCTTCACGAACACCGGGAAGCCGACGTCCTCGGCGGCGCGCACGAGTTCGTCGACATCGTTGGAGGGGGCCGAGGAGCCGAGCACGGGCACCCCGGCCGCGCGGGCGGCGGCCACCGCACGGGCCTTGTTCCCGGTCAACTCCAGGGTCTGGGCGCTCGGCCCGACGAACGTGATGCCCGACTCCTCGCAGGCGCGCGCGAGTTCGGGGTTCTCGGACAGGAAGCCGTATCCCGGGTACACCGCGTCCGCGCCCGCCCGGCGCGCCGCGCCCACGATCTCCTCGACGGAGAGGTAGGCGCGCACGGGGTGCCCCGGCTGCCCGATCTCGTAGGCCTCGTCGGCCTTCAGCCGGTGCAGTGAGTTGCGGTCCTCGTACGGGAAGACGGCGACCGTGCGCGCGCCCAGCTCATAGCCTGCGCGGAACGCGCGAATCGCGATCTCGCCACGGTTGGCGACCAGCACCTTGCGGAACATTCTCGATCCCTTCAGCCTGCCGGCGACGAACACCATGGTGTCGGCCATCCCCCTGCCGTGCCACGCCGCCACGTTAGGGGCGCGCCGGTGGCTCCAGAAGGCGGGAAACATCACATTGACATGTCACCCGAACTTCACGGCGATGCCTCGGCCTCCACGCCGAGGCCCGGCCACCCCGTCCGCCGGGACGGCGAGCGGGCACGGGCCTAGTCTGGAAGTTCCCGCTAGCTCCTTCCCATTTCCCCCTTCCCTCCCTTCCCGCCCATCACTCCCTTCCCTCCCGCGCGAAGAGGAGTCAGCACGATGTTCGGACGCCGTCGACACGCCGGGGCAGGTACGGCGGACCCGCGCCCGGGACGCGCTGCGCGGGCATGGGCGGTGGCCGCGGCCGCGGCCGCCGTGGTGCTCACCCTGGCCGTGGGGGCCGACTCCCCCGTCCCCGGCTCTGCGCTCGCGAGCGTGGCCGTCACCAAGGACCTCGCCTACGCACCCGCCCAGCCGCCCGGCACCCAGGGCCACCTGCTGGACCTCTACGTCCCGCGGTCCGCCCGGCCGGTCCCGCTGGTCGTCTTCTCCAGCGGCTCGGGCTGGCTGGCGGACAGCGGACGCCAGGGCGCCGACAAGGTGGCCGCACAGCTCAACCCGTACGGGTACGCGGTCGCGGGCGTGGCGATCCGCTCCAGCTCGCAGGCGCGGTTCCCGGCCCAGCTGTACGACATCAAGGGCGCCGTCCGCTGGCTGCGCGGGAACGCGGCCCGGTACCACCTCGACCCGGACCGGATCGCGATCATGGGTGACTCGTCCGGCGGCTGGACCGCGGCGATGGCCGCCGTCACGGGGGACGTCCCGGCGTTGGAGGGGGACGTCGGGACGTCCGGGCCGTCCAGTGCCGTCCAGGCGGCCGTGCCGTTCTATCCGCCGACCGACTTCCTGCGGATGGACGCACACATGCCGGACGGCTGCGCGGCGTTCGACGCCGAGTTCGGTCTCACCGGCTGCCACGCGGGCCCGGGCTCGCCCGAGTCGCGGCTGCTCGGCTGCCCCATCGAGCGGTGCCCCGCGTCCCTGGTCGCCGCGGCGAACCCCCTCACCCACATCGGGCGACGGCGTACCCCGCCGTTCCTGATCCTCCACGGCGAACGCGACACCGTGGTGCCGTACGACCAGAGCCGCCTGCTCTACGACAAGCTGGCCGCCGCGGGGGACGACGCCCGGCTGATCACCTTCCCGAAGGCCGGGCACGCCACCCTTCTCGGCATGCTGAGCGACCACGACACCCGCGAGGGCGCCTACGAGAAGACGTCGGTGAACGGCCACGGCACGTCGGCCCGTCCTCTGACCCCGACGTGGCGGACGGTCGTGTCCTTCCTGGACGAACGGCTGCGCCCCACCGGCCGGTGACCAGTGAGGTGACCGACTCCGCGCGGACGCTAGTTCTCCTCGGACCGGACCCGGGAGAGCTGGACGGAGGCCCGGGAAAAGCGGCGCAGTCGGCGCGAAGTGGACCTGCCCGTCCGCTCGATCCTCGGCACCGGCAGGTCCAGCGGCCGACGGCGTCCGTGGAGCAGCCCCAGGACGATCGCCGCGCCGACCGCGATCAGGTGCTCCCGGCCCGCCAGGTTGGGTATCGCGATCGACTCCCACACCATCGACCCGCCGGTCAGCATGAACACGATGGGGGCGCGCCGGACCACGGCGAGGTACGTGAACAGGCCCACCACCGCCGCGGACGGCCCGGTGTCCAGCACCCTGCCGCACTCCGCCGGCAGTCCGAGGCCCCACCAGCCGGGGCCGAGCGCGATCATCAACCGCACGGTGAGCGTGCCGGCCAGAGTGGTGGCATAGGCGACGACCAGTGTGCGGGCCCGGCCGAGGGTGAGTTCGGCCAGGGCGAAGGCGAGGAACAGCTGGGTGATGCCCGCCCACACCGGCAGGTCGAGCGCCGGAACGTACAGCGACACCGGGGTGCGCAGCAGGGCCAGCCACAGCGGCAGGTCGGCCTTGACGCCGCCGAGTTGCCACACGGCTTCCGCGCCGGCCGGATGCTGCGCGATGTCGTGGAAGAAGATGACCCCGAACGCGGCCAGAAAGGCCAGGAACAGGCCGGACAGGCCGCGCCGCATGAGCTGTCGTACGGGATCCACGACGATGCCGCGCCACTCGCGCCACAGCGTGCGTCCGACGTACGACGCCACGCGCGACACCACCACGGACGCCTGCCCGCCCACGCCGACTCCCATGACCTCCCCCTCGCAGGGGCTGTTCACTCGGCGCCTCTGCCTTTGCCGCCCGCCATCGTATAGACGTTTGGATCACCCACCAGGTTCAGTGACCATCCAACGTCATCCCTCAAGGTGCAGGCGAACGGTACGTCCCATAACGTGGTAATTGGAGTGTTTCAACGGTGCTTCCGGGGTGTTCCTCTCCCCCGTCGTGAGGTTCGGCGGCCGGTCCGTCACCACGACCATCACCACACCTCCTGGAGACGTCATGACCACGGTCAGTGCCGCCCACCGCCCTGTCTCGGTCTACGTACTCGCCGCCATCAGACTCTTCAACGGAGCCGCCGGACTGCTGGCGCCCGACCTGCTCATCCGCCGCTTCGACCCCGACCGCGAGCCGCCGAGTCCGGCGGCCGTCTACGCGTTCAGGCTCTTCGGGATCCGTACGGTCCTGCTCGGCATGGATCTGCTGACCCACAGCGGCGAACGGCTGCGCCAGGACCTGAGCGACGGCATCCTCATCCACGGCAGCGACACCTTCACGGCGGCCTCGCTCGGCATCCACGGCCAGGTCCCGCCGCGCACGGCGGTGCTCACCACCTTCATCTCGGCCGTCAACACCGCCCTGGCCGTCACCTCGACCGTCGCGCTGACCCCGTGCCCGAAGGGGAAGCCGGGCAACTGCCCGAAGGGGAAACGGACGTGAGCACCGACTCCGGTGCCGCGCCACCCGCCGAGACGGGCTTCGACTACGTCGTCGTCGGCGCGGGCGCGGGAGGCGGGCCGCTCGCGGCCAACCTCGCCGCCGCGGGGATGCGCACCCTGCTGCTCGACGCGGGCGGTGCCGAGGGGAACGACACCTACCGCGTGCCCGCCTTCCACGCGGACGCCTCCGAGGATCCCGCCCAGTGCTGGAACTACTTCGTCCGGCACTACGCCGACGAGCGGCAGCAGCTGCGCGACAGCAAACTCGTACCGGACCGGGGCATCCTGTACCCGCGCGCCGGGACGGTCGGCGGCTGCACCGCGCATCACGCGCTGATCACCGTCTATCCGTACAACCGCGACTGGGACGACATCGCGGCACAGACCGGCGACGCGAGCTGGCACAGCGCGCGGATGCGCGGCTACTTCGAACGGCTGGAGCGCTGCACGTACCGGCCGAGGCCCAAGCGGCCGCCCCGCAACCGGCTGCTGGCCGCACTGCTGACGCTGCTGCCCTTCGTGGCGTCCCGGTACCGCAACGACGCCCGGCACGGATACGACGGCTGGCTGCCGACCTCCCTCGTCGACCCCGAACTGGCCGTGCAGGACCCGCAGTTGCTCAAGGTCATCCTGTCCGCCGCCGAGGAGACACTGGCCGGCTTCCTCGACCGGCCGCTCTCCCCGCTGGAAGGGTTCGGCTCCTTCGTCGACCCCAACGACTGGCGGGCGCAGACACAGGCGCTGCAGGGGCTGTGGCAGATCCCGATCTCCACGGCGAACGGCCGGCGCAGCGCCGTGCGCGAACGCGTCCAGGAGGTGCGGCGCGACCTCCCGGACCGGCTGGTGGTCCGTACGCACGCGCTCGCGGCCCGCATCGTGCTGGACGAGGGCGGGGCGGCGACGGGGGTCGACTACCTGGACGCGGCGCACGCCTACCGGGCCGACCCCGAAAGCCCGCAGGTCACCGACCCGCCGGTGGTGCGCAGGGTGCTCGCCTCCCGCGAGGTGATCCTGGCCGCCGGGGCCTTCAACACGCCGCAGCTGCTGATGCTCTCGGGCATCGGACCGCGTGAGGAGCTGCGGCGGCACGGCATCGAGGTCCGGGTGGGCCTGGAGGGCGTGGGCAGGAACCTCCAGGACCGGTACGAGGTCGGCGTGGTGAGCCGGATGAACAGCGCGTTCCCGGTCATCGGGGACTGCGCCTTCCACGCGCCCGAGCCGGGGGCCGAACCGGACCGCTGCTACCGCGCCTGGCAGCGCGGCGAGGGCCTGTACACGACGAACGGCGCCGTCCTCGGCATCACCCGCAAGTCCCGCCCGGACCTGGACGCCCCCGATCTGTTCATCTTCGGCGGCCCCTTCGACTTCCGGGGATACCGCCCCGGCTACTCCCTCGACCTGACGCGCCACAAGGACCGCTTCACCTGGGCCGTCCTCAAGAGCCGTACCCACAACACCGGCGGCCGGGTGCTGCTGCGGTCCACCGACCCGCGCGACACCCCGCTGGTCACCTTCCACTACTTCGCCGAGGGGACGGACAAGGACGGTCTGGACCTCGAAGCGATGGCCGACGCCGTGGAGTTCGTGCGCGGGATGAACCGCAGGGCCGGCGCGGTGATCCGCGAGGAGCTGTGGCCCGGCGACGCGGCCGACGGCCGCGACGGCATCCGCCGGTTCGTCCAGGACGAGGCCTGGGGCCACCACGCCTCGTGCACCTGCCGGATGGGACGCCCGGACGACCCCTCGGCCGTGGTCGACAGCCGGTTCCGGGTACGCGGAGTGGACCGGCTGCGGATCGTCGACGCCTCGGTTTTCCCCCGGATTCCCGGCTTCTTCGTCGCCGCCCCCATCTACATGATCAGTGAGAAGGCGAGCGACGTGATCCTCGGCGACGCGGCCCGCGCCTGAACGGCACCGCCGCGCCGCCCTCCCCGCGCAACGACCAGGCCCCCAAGGAGGAGCGCGATGAGCACGAACCGACGCGCCGCGGGAACTTCCCCGGCCGGATACCGCACCTCACTACCCTGGCGGATCATCACCGAGGCCGCCGAGTACGTCGACCGCCGCATCGGCTGGGACAAACTGCCCGTCATCGCGGGTCTGCTGACGCTCCTCGGGCTGCGGGTCAGGCTCCGGCAGAAGAACCTCCACGACACCAGCCGGCTGCCGGCCGTCGACGAGCCCGAGCCCGCGCCCCCGTCCGCGAGCCACAAGGTCAACCGGACCGCCGACGGCAGCCACAACGACCTGGGCGAGCCGCGCATGGGCATGGCGGGCACCCGTTTCGGCCGCAACATCCCGCTGGAGTCGATCGTTCCGGCCGGGCCGCGGGAGGTCCTGTCCGAGCCGAACCCGCGCCGGGTCAGCCGCGAGCTGCTGACCCGGGACGAACTGGTCCCCGCCGAATCGGTCAACTCCCTGGTCGCCGCCTGGCTCCAGTTCATGATCCGTGACTGGTTCAGCCACGGTACGAGCCCCGCGGACCGGCCCTGGGAGGTTCCCCTCCTGGAGGACGACCCCTGGCCGGAACATCCCATGAAGATCATGCGGCTCCCGGACGACCCGACCCGTGACCCGCACGCACCCGCCGGCACCCCCGACACCCGTGTGAACGTGTCCTCGCACTGGTGGGACGCGTCCCAGATCTACGGCAAGAACGAGGCCGAGCAGCGCCAGATGCGCACCGGACGGGCGGGCAGGCTGCACCTGTGGGACGACGAGCAGTCCCCCATCCCTTCCGACCCGTCCCAGGACCCCTCGCAGGTTCCCGGCTTCTGGCTGGGCCTCGCCATGATGCACGACCTGTTCACCCGGGAGCACAACGCGATCTGCGACCACCTGCACGCGGCGTACCCCTCCTGGGACGACGAGGAGTTGTTCCAGCGCGCGCGGCTCGTGAACGCCGCCCTGCTCGCCAAGATCCACACGGTGGAGTGGACCCCGGCCGTGATCAGCCACCCCACGACCGTCAAGGCGCTGCGCGCCAACTGGTGGGGCATCGCGGGCGAACGGGTCCACAACCTGTTCGGCCGGATCAGCGGCAGCGAGGTCATCAGCGGGATCCCGGGCGGCGAGACGGACCACTACGGCGTCCCGTACGCCCTCACGGAGGAGTTCGTGGCGGTCTACCGGATGCATCCGCTCATCCGCGACGACTGGCATCTGCGCGCCGTCGCCGACGACAGCACCCTGCGCCAGTGCACCCTGCGCGACATCTCCGGCCCGGGAGCGCTGAAGTTCCTGGAGACCAACAAGATGGCCGATCTGCTCTACAGCTTCGGCACGCTCCACCCCGGGCTGGTCACCCTGTTCAACTTCCCCAAGTTCCTGCAGGAGTTCGAGCGTCCCGACGGTCACTTCCAGGACCTGGCCGCCACCGACATCCTGCGCACCAGGGAGCTGGGCGTCCCCCGCTACAACGAGTTCCGGCGGCTGCTGCGGCTGAAGCCAGCGGAGAACTTCCTGGAGCTGACGGAGAACCGGGCGTGGGCCGAGCAGATCCAGTGGCTCTACGACGGCGACATCGAGAAGGTCGACCTGATGGTCGGGCTGTACGCGGAGAAGCTGCCGCGGGGATTCGCCTTCAGCGACACGGCGTTCCGCATCTTCATCCTGATGGCCTCGCGCCGGCTGAACAGCGACCGCTTCTTCACCGAGTACTACACGCCCGAGGTGTACTCCAAGGCCGGACTGGCCTGGATCGACGACAACAGCATGGTCAGCGTGCTGCTGCGTCATCACCCGGAGCTGCGCACGGCCCTGTCCGGGCTGACCAACGCCTTCGTGCCCTGGCACTCCGCCGCGGGGAAGTGAGCCGAGATGTGCAGCGAGGAGCGGCGGCGGCAGCTCGCGGCGGCCGCGGCACGGTACCGCGAGTCCAGCGACGAGCGGGGAGCCGTCGAGCGACAGCAGGACGCCGGGGTGGCCTTCCCGGACTCGGAACAGGCGCTCGCGGCGCGCGCAACGCGGTTGCTGGAGCGGCACGCGGTGCCCGCCGCCATGGTGGTGGAGGCCGTCCGCGCGGAGCCGTTGGCCGCGCCGGCCGCCTACGAGCGCATCCTCGGGGTGTCGAAGGAGCTGCAGGCGTGGAGCTTCCTGCCGCGCGGCGCCCGTGCGGCCCGTACGGTGGCCCGGATCTCGGTCCGTGAGAACGGCCGCGAACTCCCGCTCGGGACCGGCTTCCTGGTCTCGCCCGGGCTGCTGATGACCAACCATCACGTGCTCACGGACGCGGAGGCGGCCGGGCGGTGCTTCGTGGAGTTCGACGCCCAGGTCACCGTCGACAACACCCCGCAGGCGCCGATCCGCCTGGAGCTCGATCCAGGCGGCTTCTTCGTGGCGGACCAGCGGCTGGACTTCGCCCTGGTGCTGGTCGCCGCCGGTCCGGGCACCGGACCGCCGGGCCAGACGTTCGGCTGGAACCGGCTGAGCGTCCAGCCGGGCAAGCTGGTCATCGGTGAGCCGGTCAACGTCATCGGGCATCCGATGGGGCGCCTGAAGGAGATCGCCGTCCGCGACAACATGCTCCAGGTGCGGCTCGACGACTTCCTCCAGTACAGGACGGACACCGAGCCCGGGAATTCGGGCTCCCCGGTCTTCAACGACCAGTGGGAGGTCGTCGCCCTCCACCACAGCGGGGTGCCGAAGACCGACGAGCGGGGTCAAGTCCTGCGCCGGGACGCTCAGGTGTGGCAGCCCGGCGACGGGGACGACGCCATCGACTGGGTGTCCAACGAGGGCGTCCGCGTCAGCTCCATCCTGCGGCACCTCGCCGCGCTGCCCCTCACCGAACGGGAGCGGGACCTGCTGACGGAGATGGGGCCGGAGTCGGGGCTGGGCGGTGCCGCGGTCGCCGCGGTCCCCGCCGTGACTCCCCCGGCACCCGGACCTGTCACGGCGGCAGCCGGACCCCTCGCGGCGGCACCCGGACCCCTCGCTGCGGCCGAGGCGGCCGTCCCGCACACGGGACTGCGGGCCCGGGACGGCGCGTTCGGCGGCAAACGGCATCTCGTCTTCCTGCACGGCCGCTCCCAGGAGGGCAAGGACCCCGAGAAGCTGCGCCGCGAATGGGCGGCCGGACTCAACCAGGGGCTCGTCCGCGCCGGCCTCCCTCCGGTGGACCCCGCCGACGCCTGGTTCCCCTACTACGGCGACCGGCTGGCCCAGGCCCTCTCCGCGCACGAGGCCGTCCCCCGGCTCGTCGAGGCGACGAGCCTCACGGCGGAGGCGGAGGCGGAGGCGGCCGCGCCCGTCTCGCCGACCACCCGCGCGGTGTACGAGGAGATCGTCGGCGAGGCCGCCGCCCGGTGGGACATCCCGCAGGCCGTCCCCGGGGGCGAGCGGCCGGCCGCCGAGCGGATCGGCCTCGGCGACGTGGTCGGGACCCTGCAGCGGCAGCTGAGCTGGCTGGCCGGGCGGAGCGACCTCGACGCGTGGACCATCGCCCTGGTCTTCCGCGACGTGGCCGCCTACCTCGACGACCCGGGCATCCGTGACACGGTCCTGGACTGCGTGCTCGACACGATGCCGGACGAGGGAGAGCTGATCCTCGTCAGCCACAGCCTCGGCACGGTCGTCGGCATGGACCTCACCACCCGGCTGTCCCCCGGCGTGCGCCCCATCCACCTCACCACGGCCGGCAGCCCGCTCGGACTGGACAGCGTCTACAACCGGCTGCTCTCCGGCGGGCCGAAGCGGCCCGAGGCGGTGCCGGACTGGCTCAACGCCTGGTCCCCGGCCGATGCCGTGGCCATCGGTTGCCCGCTGGCCGACGACTGGGCGGACGGACCGACCGACCTCGCCGTCCTCAACGCCCGCGACCGGGCCCACAGCATCGTGGAGTACCTCTCGCACGCCGAGGTCGCGGAGGTGATCGGCCGTCATCTCGGTCCCGGATGACCGACGTCCTGCCGGGACGACCGGGCACCGGGCACCGACGGGCCATGCGGGTGAAGGCGGGCGAGCGGTCCCGCCGGTCGCGATCAGCCGCCGTTAGGCTGGCGCCGCCACACAGGCCCCCATCTCCACCCCGATCCCCACGGAGGGCAGGACGGCCGGGATCCACCGCGAACGCGTCATCAGAACGCTGACGTTCTGGCTGCGTCCGGACTTCGCGCTGCGTGTCGTCAGCCGGTTCCAGAAGATCGTGGGCTTCGACCGCTCGATGGCTCTGGCCTCCAGCGCGCTGACCGCGTTGATCCCGCTCGCGATCGTCATGGGTTCCGTCCTGGACGCCTTCGGGGAGGAGGACATCGCCAGGCGGATCATCAACCATTACGGCCTGACCGGAGCGGGCGCCGAATCGGTCACGTCCCTCTTCGGCCCCACCGGCGACAGCGACGCGAGCAGGGGCTACTTCGGGGCCGTGTTCCTGACCATCTCCGCGCTGAGCTTCGCCCGTGCCAGTCAACGCCTGTTCGAGCAGACGTGGGAGCTGAAGCCGCTGAGCGTGCGCAACACGCGCAATGGCCTGGGGTGGATCCTCACGCTGGGCGTCTACCTGGTGGTCTCCGGGTGGCTGAACGCGTTCCTGGGCGGCCGCCGGCTGGGGCTGGTGGCCGTCATCTGCGAGGTGCCGGTGACCGGCGCGTTCCTCGTGTGGACCGGCCGGCTCCTGTCCGCCGGGCGGATCACCTGGGCGGGCCTGCTGCCGTTCGGCGTCACGGCGTCCGTGCTCGCGGGGCTCTACTCGGTGGGCGCGTCCGTCTACCTGCCGCATCTGTTCAACACCTACGCCGCGCGCTACGGCTCGGTCGGCGCCGTCTTCGCGATGATCTCGGCCCTCTTCGGCGCCATGCTGCTCCTCGTCGGCTCGGCGGCACTCGGCCGGGAGGTACGGGACGAACTCGTCCGGATCAGCCGGGGCGAGCGCCCTTCCGAGCGCGAGGTCCGCCGCCAGTGGGACGGCGTGGTCGAACAGACCCGCTCACGCTGGCGAACCGCCAAGGAACAGATGCCGCACCGCCGCCCCAAGGACTCGGACGAGCCATGAGCCGACGGCCTTGCGTTTCGGCCGGGTCGGCTAGGGACGCAGCTCGTCGAAGCTGATGTTCAGGTGTCGTGGGCCGCGCAGCACCGCGTTCTGGCGGTAGGGCGGCGGGTCCTCGTCCAGGCGGGGGTTGCCGAGTCTGCGGGCCAGTTCGGTCAGGGCGATCTGGGCCTCCAGTCGGGCCAGGGGCGCGCCGAAGCAGCTGTGGATGCCGCTGCCGAAGCCGAGGTGCTGGATGTCCTCGCGGTCCGGGTCGAACCGGTCGGGGTCGGTGAAGCGCTCCGGGTCCCGGTTGCCCGCGGCGAGCACGAGCCAGATCCGCGAGCCCTTCGGGATGGTGACGCCACGCAGTTCGATGTCGGCGATGCAGGTGCGCTGGGGCACGAGCTGCACCGGCGGCTCGTACCGCAGGAGTTCCTCCACGATCTTGACGGACAGGCCCGGATCGTCGCGCAGCCGCTGCAGGACGTCCGGGTGACGCAGCAGGGTGAGCATGCCGTTGGTGATCAGGTTGACGGTCGTCTCGTGGCCCGCGATGAGCAGCAGCACCGAGGTGGAGAGGACCTCCATCATCGTCATGGCCCCGTCCGGGCCCTGACTGGTCACCAGGTCGGACAGCAGGTCGTCCCGCGGTTCCTTGGCGCGCTGGTCGACCAGCCCGGACAGGTACATGCCGAGCTGCATCCGCGCTTCCTGCGCGCTCTTGACGAACTCGGAGTCGACGCCCTGCTGGGTCTCCGGATCCAGTCCGGCCACGATGGGGTCGACCCAGGCGCGAAAGCGCGGCTCGTCCTCGCGCGGCACCCCGAGCAGCCGGCAGATGACGGTCACCGGGAAGGGGTAGGCGAACTGGTCGACCAGGTCGATCTGCCGCGCGTCGCCGAAGCCGTCGATCAGTTCGGTGACGATCCGGTGGAGTTCGCCGCGCATGCCGTCGATGCGGCGCGGCCGGTGCGGCGGGCCGAAGGCCCGGTTGGCGATCCGCCGCAGCCGGTCGTGCTCCGGCGGGTCGAGCCGGATGAACGACGGCGGCAGCCCCGTCTGTTCCGGCCCGTTCGCCGTGTCGGCGCCCGCGGCGGCGAGGTTGGCGGCGTCGGAGCTGATCCGCGGGTCGTGGAGCAGGCTCTCGATGTCCCAGTAGGAACTGATGACGTACGGACCGCCCTCCTCGTCGAGCAGCACCGGTGTCTTGCGGAGCTCCTCGTACAGCGGATACGGGTTGGCGCGATTGGTGAAGGCGGTGATCTGCCGCAGGAGCGAGGCTTGCGTCATGAGCGGTCCTTGGGGCGTGGTGTGTCGAGGAGCCGGGCAGCCGTCAGTGCCGGCCCGGGGTGAAGACCAGCTGCCGGTCGGCCGGCGAGTATCCGCTGAGGGTCACGGTCGGGCCGTGCGTCGGCAGGGACGGGTCCGGGAAGTCGGCGGGCACCGGCTGCCGGTTCTCCGGGCGGCGGTCGACCGTCGGGAACTCCACCGGGAAGGGCGCGCCCCGCTCGATCTGCCGCTGGTAGAACTCCAGCCACCGCGTGTTGTCGAAGCTCACGGCGGCGATGATCCGGCCCTGGAAGCCGTACACGCCGACGAACCGGCGCTCGGCCAGCGAGCCCTGCGTGATCATGATCTGCTCGCCCATCGGCGGTACGCCGACCGACTTGATGTTCACGCCGAACTGTGACGACCAGAAGGCGGGCACCCACAGGTGCGGGCGCCGCTCGGAGCTGGGACTGATCATGTTGTGGGCGGCGATCTCGGCCTGCGCGACGGCGTTGCCCCAATGTTCGAGGGAGAGGAACTGGTAG
This sequence comes from Streptomyces sp. NPDC054794, assembly GCF_053611585.1. Classification (NCBI taxonomy): domain Bacteria; kingdom Bacillati; phylum Actinomycetota; class Actinomycetes; order Kitasatosporales; family Streptomycetaceae; genus Streptomyces; species Streptomyces sp. NPDC054794. Next base: position 15,108 of record NZ_JBSHAQ010000035.1, read on the forward strand.
CCGAACAGCGCGTGCGGGGACCGGGCCACGTCGCCCGCGACGAAGATGTCGTCGGTGACGATGCCCCGGAAGTCGAAGGCCCGGCAGCCCGCGTCACAGGCGATGCCCCGGGGGCCCGCGCCGAGTCCGGACCCGTTCAGCCACTCGGTGTTGCGCATCGAGCCGAGCGAGACCACCACGAGGTCCGTCTCGACGACACTCTCGTCGGAGAGGTGGGCGGCGCGCACCCGGCCCACCGAGTCGCCCTCCAGCGCGGTGACCATGACGCCGGTGCGCAGGTCCACCCCGTTCTCGGTGTGCATGTCCGCGGACACCGCGCCCACGACCCCGCCGAGCGCGCCCACCAGGGGGGCGCCGGCGCGTTCCGCCACCGTGACGGCGATGCCCATCTCGCGGCAGGCCGAGGCGAGTTCACAGCCGGAGAAGCCGGCGCCGATGATGAACACCCGGCGCGGCCCGGCCTTCAGCCGCCGGTACAGGGCGGCCGCGTCGTCCCGGGTCCGCAGCAGGTGGACGCCGTCCAGCCGGGCCTCCGCCTCCCTCGGCCAGGGGCGGGCGCGTGTGCCGGTGGCGATCAGCAGACGGTCGTACTCGACTTCGTCCCCGTCGGCCAGCCGGACCCGCCTGGCCGCCATGTCGAGACCGGTCGCGGCGACGCCGAGGCGCCACTTCGCGTCGATCTCGCGGCGCCGGGGCAGCTCGGTGTGGAGCGCGGACGCCTTGCCGAGCATGACCGCCTTCGACAGCGGCGGCCGGTCGTAGGGTTCGTACGGCTCGTCGCCGACCATGGTGAGCGAGCCGGTGAAACCCTCGGCGCGCAGGGTCTCGGCGGCGCGCAGGCCCGCCAGGGACGCGCCCACGATGACGATCCGGCCCTCCCGCCTGAGCTGGTCCAGGTAGTCAGCTGCCATCGGACGGCTCCTGCGCGGTGCCGACGGGCGCGGCTCCGGTGCCGTCGAGTCCGTCGGCGGTGATCGCCTGGACGGGACAGGCGGCGACGGCGCGCGCCAGTCTCTCCCGCTGCTCCTCCTCGACCCGTGGGTCGTAGACGAGCGCTTCCTCGCCGTGCATGGCGAAGACGTCCGGCGCGAGGAACGCGCACTGCGCGTAGCCCTGGCATTTGTTGAGATCGACGACAAGCCTCATCGACGCTCCGCCCTTTGTGCGGCCAGGTCCGGAGCACACCGCCCGCCGGGCGGGCGGGCGCCTCCGGACGGCGGTCATCTCCCACCTGCCAGCATGGAATCCGGGGCGGGGGCGGCGCTCGTCGGGACGCTCCGGTCGAGTGACGGTCCGTGGGAACCGACGCGGGCCCGCCCGCGTGCGCCAGGGTTCACCCCGCCGCCGCGGCCCTCGACCGGGCCCGCCCGTTCTCCACGAAGATGTGCGTGCCCAGCACCAGCGTCCAGGCCGGGAACACCAGCTCGGACCACGGGACGCTCGGCGAGACGAAGAGCAGGATCACGGCGGTCAGGAAGCCCAGCAGGGTGAGCCAGCGCGGCAGGACGCCGAGGCGGTGCCCGATCACCGACATCGAGCAGGTGAAGACCGCCGCCATCCGCATCGCGTACCCGATCATCAGCGTGTACGCGAAGTGACGGCCGAAGTTCCAGGCGGCGAGCGCCGGGGAGCTCCCGGGCGGGTAGGCGACGGCGAGCACGCCCCAGGCCGCCGCGGCCGCCCCGAACATGGTGGCGGTGAAGACCAGCCCGCTGCCGAGGAGGACGGTGGCGAGGAACTTGTCCTCGGCCTCCCCGACATGGGCCCGTACGGCGCCGACGAACCACAGGAAGAAGATGCCCGCGAACGGCACGAGCCTGAGGGCCGCCTGGACCGCGCCGCGCCGCGTCGAGTCCTCGAAGCCCTGGGCGGTGACCGCGTCGGCGCCCTGGGGAATGCCCAGCCGCATCAGCACGATGGCCGCCGCGAGCAGCAGCCCGAACACGATCCCCGCCAGCCCGGCGGCCCGCGGGGTCTCCAGCGCCTTCTGCCCCGGCCCCACTGTCGGCCTCTGCACCGGCCCCGCTGTCCGCATGTCCGGCTCACTTCCTGTCCGGCGACCCCGCCTCCAGCAAGCAGCCTCCGCGCGACGGCCGCAACTACGACGCCGCGATCGGGCTAGCCCGGCCCCCGTTCACAGATGTCCGGGCGGGGGCTGGGCGACGGAGGGGCCGCCCCGGTGCGGAGTGGGGACGTAGTGGGCGGGCGGCTCGGGCAGTGCGTCGACACAGCCTTGCGAGCAGGCGTTGACCAGGAGCGGCAGTACGTCGGTGGCGACGGTCAGCGAGATCCAGACCTGGTGGACGCCGGCCGCGGGCACGGGTCCGGCGCAGACGCTGCAGGCGTGGACCGCCTCGGCGCCCCAGGTCCCCGGGTCGAGGTCACCGAGGTCGAGGTCCGCCGTCCGGGGGGTCGGTGCCCCGAGCGGGGGGAACTGGGGGCGCAGCTTGAAGTTGCCGTAGAGCCATCGGGTGCTGACCGTGCTGCGCCGCAGGTTCGGGCAGCGGGTCAGTTCGTACGGGAACCAGTGCAGCCGGCTCGATGTGTACGGGGTGAACTCCTCCAGGCTCTCCATCGCGCCGATCTCCGGCGGGATGCGGACCAGGTTGCTGCCGTACAGGACCAGGTGCCGCACCGCCTTGAGCCTGGCGATGCTCGCCGGCAGCGTGATGATCCGGCGCCGCTCGTGCGCGGGGAGTTCGGCCAGCGGCTTGAACTCCTCGCGGCCGTCGGCCGCCGCCTCCTCGATCAGCTCCAGCAGGCGCAGCCAGCCCGGTGCCGTCGTGTCCTGCCGCTCGGCGTGAAAGCGCACGCCCGGCTGCGGTGCCCCGGGGTGCCGCTCGAAGCACTGGCACAGGTCTTTGCTCGGCTCCGCACCACCCGGGCCCGCCGCGCTGGCCCACCGATTCGGGAAGACTCGCGCTTCTCCGTCCCCATTCATGGCGCTCAAACTACTGCCACCGGGCGAACAGGCCTGAGACGAGGACGAGTTGCGGGTCCCGTTCAGCCTCGGCGGCGGCCGAGTTCGTCCACGCCGGTGGTCATGTCCTGGGTGCCGATCACCGAGAGGAGCTCCAGTTGGGCGGCGCCCTCGGTGCCGGGGGGCGCGGAGAACCACAGGAGGCGCTGCCGGCCGTCCTCGCTGAGCAGGCTGTGGCAGTCCACCTCGATGACGCCCAGCGCGGGATGGACGATCCGCTTGTGGTCGGTGCGCCGTACGGCGACGTCGCGGGTCTCCCACAGGGCCGCGAACTCCTCGCTGTGCCGGCGCAGCGCGGCCACCATGCGGGTCACCTCCGGGTCCTGGCCGCGCCGCGCGGCGACCGCCTGGAGGTCGGCCACGAAGACCCGGGAGTGATGGGGGTGGTCCTCGGGCGGGTACAGCTTCCGGGCGTCAGGGTCGGTGAACCAGCGGTACACGAAGCTCGCCTCGGGTCCCTTGACCGCACGGCGCGGACCGACGAGCGCCACGGCCAGCGGATTCTGGGCCAGTACCTCGTGCAGGTCGGAGATGACCTGGGCGGGCGTGGTGGTGAGCCGGTCCAGCAGGCCGAGCAGGGCCGGCTGGGCGTGCGCGGACGGGCCGTACGACGCGGGGGGCAGCGGGCGGTCGGCGAGCCGGAAGAGGTGGTCGCGTTCGTCGCCGTTCAGCCGCAGCGCGCGGGCGAGGGCGGCCAGTACCTGGGCCGAGGGCTGGGCGCCGCGACCGCGTTCCAGCTCGGTGTAGTAGTCCGCGGACAGGCCCGCAAGCTGGGCGACCTCCTCGCGCCGCAGTCCGGGCACCCGGCGCCGGGGGCCGACGGGCAGGCCGACGTCGGCCGGGCGGACCCGGTCGCGGCGGGTCTTCAGGAAGGCGGCGAGCTCCGAATGGTTCACCCCACCATGGTCACGCGTGCCGGCGGCCCGAACCAGGGGTCGGCAACCCCAGGGTGAAGGCAGCCGTGGCTCCCACGGGAACCGCGGCCCAGGGTGGAGGGGCAGGCAGGACGCCGAGGCGTTCACCCGCCGCCCCGACCGACCCGTCGTGGCGCCCGCACGGCACTTTCCGCAGGAGTCCGCATGTCCACCCAGGAATCGTCCCCTCACGAGTCCACACCTCACGAGTCCACACCTCACGAGTCCACACCTCAGGAGTCCACGGCTCAGGAGTCCGCCACCCGGTCCGCGGCTTCGGTCCCCGGCACCGACCTGCCCCGGGTCGCGATCGTCACCGGCGGCTCGCGCGGCATCGGCCGCGAGACGGTGAGCCGGCTGGCCGCCGACGGGTTCGCCGTCGTGGTCGGGTACGCCGGCAACCGCCATCTGGCCGACGCCGCCGTCAAGGAGGTCACCGCGGCCGGCGGCCGGGCCGTCGCCGTTCAGGCGGACGTGGCCGACGAGGAGCAGGTGGCCGCGCTGTTCGCCACGGCCGAGTCCGAGTTCGGCGGCGTCGACGTGGTCGTGCACGCGGCCGGCCGCATGTATCTGGCCCCGATCGCCGAACTGGACCTGGCACAGCTCGACGCGATGCACCGCACCAACATCCGCGGCTCCTTCGTGGTCGCCCAGCAGGCCGCCCGCAGGATCAGGCGGGGCGGAGCGTTCGTCGCGTTCTCCACGTCCGTGGTGGGGCTGGCCCCGCCCACGTACGGCGCCTACAGCGCGAGCAAGGGCGCGGTCGAGGCACTCACCATGATCCTCGCGCGCGAGCTGCGCGGACGCGACGTCACCGTCAACGCCGTGGCCCCCGGCCCCACCGCCACCGACCTGTTCCTCGACGGCAAGGACGAGGCGACGATCGCCCGGCTGGCCGCCCAGCCGCCGCTGGAGCGCCTCGGCGAGCCCACCGACATCGCCGAGGTGGTGGCCTTCCTCGCCTCACCGGCCGGTCACTGGGTCAACGGCCAGGTCGTCCGCGCCAACGGCGGCATCGTCTGACGGCCACGGTGCTCCCCGGCACCGCCCCCGCCGTACATCAAGTACATCAAGTACATCCCGTACATGCTGAGGATCCCATGCCATCCGACACCCCCAGAACCATCCTGGTGACCGGCGCCTCCAGCGGCTTCGGCGCACTGACCGTCCGCGCGCTCGCCCGCGCCGGGCACACGGTCTACGCGGGCATCCGGCAGACGGCCACCCGCAACGCACCCGCGGTGTCCGAGCTGAGCCGCTACGCCAGCGACCACACCGTGCGCCTGCACGCCGTCGAACTCGACGTCACCGACCAGGAGTCCGCCGACTCCGCCGTCGCCCGGATCATGGAGGCCGAAGGCCGGCTGGACGTGGTCGTCCACAACGCGGGGCACATGGTCACCGGCCCCGCCGAGGCCTTCACCCCCGAGCAACTGGCCCAGCTGTACGACGTCAACGTCCTGGGCGCCCAGCGGGTCAACCGCGCCGCGCTGCCCCGGCTGCGGGCGCGGGGCGAGGGCCTGCTGGTGTGGATCGGCAGTTCCAGCACCCGCGGCGGCTGCCCGCCGTTCCTGGGACCGTACTTCGCCGCGAAGGCCGCGATGGACGCCCTGGCGGTCAGCTACGCCGCCGAGGTGCTGCGGTTCGGCATCGACACCGCGATCGTCGTGCCGGGCGCCTTCACCTCCGGAACCAATCATTTCCTGCATGCCGGCGCGCCCGCCGACACCGAGCGGGCCGCCGCCTACGACGAGCGCTACGGCGCCCTGCTGGCCGGCCTCGACCGGAGACTGGCGGCGCTCGTCCCGCCGGACGCCGACGCCGCACAGGTCGCCGAGGCCGTCGTACGGCTGGTGGCCCTGCCCGCCGGAACCCGGCCGCTGCGCACCCATGTCGACCCCGCCCGCGACGGCAGCGAGGTCGTCTCCGCGGTCGCCGACCGCGTCCGCGCCGAGTTCTTCCGCCGCGCCGGACTGGACGACCTGCTCACCGCCGCCGGCTCCCTGTAAGCCTCTGTCCGCACCCGTTTCAGAAGGAGAACCACCATGCCGTTCGCCAACTTCAAGGTCCCCGCGGGAAGTCTCGACGAGAAGCAGAAGGAGCGGATCGTCGAGCGCACCACCGAGCTGTACGTCGAGATCTACGGCGAGCGGGCCCGCGCCACCACCCTGGTCCTCGTCGAGGAGGTCACCGACGGCGGCTGGGGCATCGGCGGCAACGTGCTGACCCTGGCCATGATCCAGGGCTCCCCCGACGACTGAGCACCCGTACGTCCGTGCTAAGACTCTGGGCCATGGAGATCGAGCCGGTCACCCTGACCACTCCACGGCCCGTGCGACGCCCGACGCTCGTCCAGGGCTGGCACGAACTCACCTTCCTGCACTGGCCGGTGGAGCCGGAGCGGGTGGCCGGTCTGTTTCCGCCCGGTACCCGCCCCGACACCCTGGACGGGGTCACGTACGTCGGACTGGTCCCGTTCCTGATGCGGGGCGTCGGCCTGGGTCCGGGGCCGGGACTGCCGTATCTGGGCACCTTCTGCGAGACGAACGTGCGCCTGTACTCGGTGGACGAGCACGGGCGGCGCGGCGTCGTGTTCCGGTCCCTGGACGCCGCGCGGCTCCTGCCGGTGCTGGTGGGCCGGTTCGGCGTGCGGCTGCCGTACCGGTGGTCGGCGATGCGCCTGCGGCGCGAGGGCGACGTGATCACCTACAGCTGCCGGCGGCGGGGGCAGGGGGCCCGGGGCGGGGCGAGCCGGGCGGTGGTGCGGATCGGCCGGCCGATCGACGAGCCGACCCCGCTGGAACGGTTCCTGACCGCCCGGTGGGGTCTGCACGTGGCGTGGCACGGCCGTACCGCTCATCTGCCCAACGAGCACGCGCCGTGGCCACTGCGGCGGGCCGAACTGCTGGCCCTCGACGACGGGTTGGTCACCGCCGCCGGGCTGCCGGCCCTGTCCGGCCCGCCGGTGAGTGTGCTCTACTCCCCCGGGGTCGCCGTACGGTTCGGGACCCCGGCGCTGCTTGCGCAGCCGTCAAGTCGCGTTCGCTAGAACGCACTTGCCCGTCCGCACTCACCTGGTGCCCATCGGTGTACCGCTCGGCTTCTCGGGTCGCACCGCGCACAGGGCCCAGATGACGAAGCCCGAGAAGGCGATCATCACGATCGACCAGACCGGGGAGTACGGCAGGTCGAGGAAGTTGGCGATGATGATCAGGCTCGCGATGGCCACGCCGCCGATCCGCGCCCACATCGGTGCCTGGAACAGGCCGATGCCGACCACGACGGCGATCGCGCCGAGGATGAGATGGGTCCAGCCCCAGCCCGTCAGGTCGAATCTGAAGACATAGCTGGGGGTGGTGACGAAGACGTCGTCCCGGGCGATCGCCATGATGCCGCGGAAGACGTCGAGCACGCCGACGATGGTCAGCATGACGGCGGCGAAGGTCACCATGCCTTCGGCCCAGGCCACCTTCTGGCCCTCGGGCGGTTGGTGTGTAGCGGTCATCGCTCTGCCTCATTTCCTTTCGTGCGGCCCCGTCCGGCCCGCCGGAGTGCCCGGCGCTCAGCCCAGGACCTTGGCCTTCGCCCGCTGGAACTCCTCGTCCGTGATGTCGCCCCTGGCGCGGATCTCGGACAGCTTGGCGAGCTGGTCGACGCTGGTGGGCGCGGCCTGCGGGCCGGCGGTCTCCCGGATGTACTGGTCGAACTCCGCCTTGTGCGCGCGGGCCTGAGCCACGTCGCGGCTTCCCATGCCCCTGCCCCGTGCGATGACGTAGACGAGGACGCCCAGGAAGGGCACCAGGAGCACGAGGAGGAGCCAGCCCGCCTTGGCCCACCCGCTGATCGAGTCGTCGCGGAAGATGTCCACGATGACCCGGAAGAGCAGGATGAACCACATGATCCACAGGAAGAACCAGAGCATGGTCCAGAAGGCGCTCAGCAGGGGATAGTCGTAGGCGAGGTATGTGTGCACGGCCACTGCTCTCCTCCTCGGTCGCGGGTGGACACCCCGGTGGCTGTCCGGCCCACCTCAGCGTCCGTGTCACGGTCTTTTGGCGCCTCACCCGGGAAGGGTGATCGTCACGGGCGTGCGTCGGCGGCTCACCCCGTGGTGGCGGGACGGTCCGTCGAGCGGGCCTCGGCCTCCTTGCGGAGCGCGGACCGCAGGGCGAACGCCAGCACCAGCTCCGCCACTCCGAGCAGGACCAGCCACAGGCCGAGCAGCCGGGTCAGGACGACGGCGGACTGGGTCGGCAGGGCGAGCACCACGATCCCGGCGGCGATCCCGAGCGCGCCCGCGGCGAACAGGACGCCCCGGTGCGGAAGGCCCTTGACGGAGATCGCGGTGTAGAGGGTCAGCATGCCGGACACCAGCCAGGTCGCGCCGACGATCAGCGACAGCGCGGCGATGGTCTGCAGCGGGTGACGCAGGCACAGCACACCGGCCACGACGAACAGCGCCGCGAGCAGGAGGCGGGCGAACCGCTCGCCGTGCGAGGCCGGGGCGAAGACCGAGACGAACCGGAACACGCCGCTCAGCAGCAGGTACAGGCCGATGATGACCGCCAGGACGTGCAGGGTCTCGTCCGGCCAGACCAGCACCAGGATGCCGGGGACCAGGGTGACGAGTGCCGAGCCCAGTGCCCAGAGCCAGGAGCCGCCGACGGCGGCCAGCACCGCCATCGGCTCGCCCTCCGGTCCGAAGACCGTGTCGTCGGGGGTCCGGTCGGGGCCGACACGCGAACGGGGCGTTTCGGTCATGGCTCCTCCTCGCCGGATCGGTGCGGCCGGTGCGGAACCCCCGACGCCACGGTGTGGAGGGACCGCTCCGGGGCTCAGCCTCCTCCGCCTCGCCCCGGTCTGGATCACCCGCCACGGGTGAGCCGTCCGGGGCGTCCCGAGAGTGCAGTGGGCCCATGACGTCCCTCAGCACCCTCCCCTCTCCCCTGTCGGCCGCCGCGAGGGCGGAAGCCGGCCGGGAGGCCCGCAGGCGGGTGCCGCGCACGACACACGCCGGGTTCACCCCGGACGAGCGGCGGCCCGACCCCGTCGACGTGATCGAGCGGCAGTCCGCGCTGCGCGTGCCCGAGCTCGTGCCGATCCGCTACGGCCGCATGCTGGAGTCGCCGTTCCGTTTCTACCGCGGGGCCGCCGCCGTCATGGCGACGGATCTGGGGGCACTCCCGGACACGGGCCTCAGGGTCCAGCTGTGCGGGGACGCCCATCTGCTGAACTTCCGGCTGCTGGCCTCCCCGGAGCGCCATCTCGTCTTCGACATCAACGACTTCGACGAGACCCTGCCGGGGCCCTTCGAGTGGGACGTGAAACGGCTGGCGGCCAGCTTCGCCATCGCCGGCCGCGCCAACGGGTTCCCGGTGCGGGTGCAGGACGCCCTCGTCCAGGAGTGCGTGCAGTCCTACCGGCGCCGGATGCGCGAGCTGGCCGGCATGCGCACGCTCGACGTCTGGTACGCGCGGGACGACGCGGCCCGGATGCGGTCGCTGTTCGACTCGCCGCCGAGCAAGGAGGTCAGGCGGCGCATCGCCGAGGCCTCGGCGCAGGCCCGTACCCACACACAACTGCAGGCCTTCGCCAAGCTGACCCAGGTCACGGCCGAGGGTCGGCGGTTCACCGCGGACCCACCCCTGATCACCCCCATGCGCGCGGTGGCGGGCGACACGTCCTACGGCCTGGAGGAGAAGGACCTGCAGGCGATGCTGGAGCACTACGCCCGCAGCCTGTCGTCCGAACGCCGGCATCTGCTGCGGAACTACCGGCTGGTGGACATGGCACGCAAGGTGGTGGGCGTGGGCAGCGTCGGCACGCGGTGCTGGATCCTGCTGCTGCTCGGCCGGGACGTCGACGATCCGCTGGTGCTGCAGGCCAAGGAGGCGCAGGAGTCGGTGCTGGGCCCCTTCGCGGGTGGCGAGGGGTACGACCACCAGGGGCGCCGGGTGGTGTCCGGTCAGCGTCTCATCCAGTCCGCCAGCGACATCTTCCTGGGCTGGACCCGTGAGACGGGCATCGACGGACAGGCCCGGGACTTCTACGTGCGTCAGCTGCGGGACTGGAAGGGCATCGCGCGTCCCGAGACCATGGACCCGGATCTGCTGGCCCTGTTCGGCCAGTTGTGCGGGGCCGGCCTGGCCCGGGCGCACGCGCGTTCCGGGGATCCGGTGGCCATCGCGTCCTACCTCGGCGGCAGCGACCGCTTCGACCGGGCGCTCATCTCCTTCGCCCAGGCCTACGCCGACCAGAACGAGCGGGACTTCGCGGCGCTGGGCGAGGCCGTACGGGCGGGCCGGGTCACCGCCAGGTCGATGTGAGTGCCGCTGTTCGACGCGCTCACTCCGGCAGCCGGCGCATCTCCAGGACGTGCAGGCCGAGCGACTGGAGCCGGGCCAGCAGCCCGTACAGGTGCGCCTCGTCCACGACGGGGCCGAACAACAGGGTCTGGTCGGACACGACCACATGGTCGAGCTCGGGAAAGGCTTCGGCGAGCGTCTCCGACAGGCGTCCGTCGATGCGGAACTCGTACCGCATGAGCTGCTCTTTCCGCGGGTGGCGTGTGCGCAGGCGAACTGTGCCCTCCCCGCGATCGTCCGTCGTCGCGGGCCGTGCGGCCTCACCCGGCGCAGGTGAACCGGCGGGGTCGTCCGGGCCGATCGCGCGGGAGTCCGTCACAGCAGTCCGAGTTCGCGGGCCCGGCGTACCGCGTCACCGCGCCGGTTCACCGAGAGCTTGCGGTAGACGCTCTTGAGGTGGGTCTTGACCGTGTTGACGGACACGTACAGGTCCGCGGCGATCTCCTCGGTGGACATCAACTGGGCCAGACGGCGCAGGACGTCGCGCTCGCGCGCGCTGAGTTCCTCGACCACCGGCGCGTACGGCGCGGTGGCGGCAGCGGCCCGGGGCGTGGCACCGGTGAGCCACTCGCGGGCCGCCTCCCGGACCGGGGGGCCGGCGAGGACCGGGCGGATCCACGGTCCGGCGGCGCGGAAGGGGCGGCGCAGGCGGTCGCGCCGGCCGTCGTGCAGGGCCTGGACGACCAGCCGTCGGGCGCCGGCGGTGTCGCCCGCGCGGGCGGCGGCCTGGGCGCGCACCAGGGTGGCCGGCACGGTGAGCGAGGGACCGCAGCGGCCACCGGCGGGCAGGCCGTCGAGGAGCTCCAGGGCCTTGACGCCGTCCCCGGCCTCGACCCGGGCCCGCGCGGCCGCCACGGCGCAGGCGGGGTGCCGCTCCGCGGCGGGTTCCAGTACCTTCGCGGCCGCGTCCGGACGGCCCTCGGCGAGGTGGGCCGCGGAGGTGACCAGGGCCGCCTGGTCCTCGGCCCAGGGCGAGGGGACCACCGTGCCGACGTGCGGTTCGGCGGCGTCCACGGCGGCCTGGAAGCGCCCGCGGGCCAGCAACAGCCGCGACTCGGCGAGGGCCCGGCAGGCCGCCAGTACCGGGTCCTGCGCGCCGTCGCGGGGGCCGGTCGTCTGGCCGATCAGGGCCTGCGCCGCGTCCAGTTCGTCGCGTTCGACTGCCACGGTGGCCAGCACGAGCCGTGCGAGATCGGAGCGCGAGGGCGGCGGCACCCCGTGCCGGTCGGCCGCCTTCAGCGCGGTGAGCGCCTTCTTCTCCGCCCGGCCCGTCCAGCCGTCCAGACAGTCGATGAGGGCGAGCAGGCCGAGGGACTCCTGACGGGGCAGCGCCGTGGCGGCGCCGCCGGGGCTGTTCACCGCCTCGGTCAGTACGGTCCGGGCCTCGTCGAGGCGTCCGGCCCACAGGCGGGTCGAGCCGAGGTGGGTCAGCAGGAGCGCGGTGAGTTCGGGGTGCCGGTCCAGGCGTTCGGCGGGCAGGGCCCGGCGCAGGTCGTCGGCGACGCCGGCCGCCCACTCGGCCCGTGCCGGGGCACCGGTGAGCCGAGCGGCGACTGCCTGCAGGAAGGCGCAGCTCAGCTGGGCCGGGACGGGGTCGGCGCCGTCCGTGGTCAGCTCGTGCTCGGCGCGCCTGAGGTGGGCCAGGCCGTGGTCGAGGTCCAGGTCGGCCAGTTCGCGGGCCGCGAGGACGAGGTTCGCGGCCGGTCCGTCGGCCCGCGCCGGCATACGGGAGAACAGCGCGGCCAGGTCGTCGGAGCGCAGGCCGGTGAACAACTCGCCGATCGCCAGGTCGTCGACGAGGGCGCCGGAGGTGAACTCCCAGTCACCCGCGGCCGAGCCGTGGGCGAGCGCCTCGGCGAGCGTGCCGGAGCCGGCGAGCCAGCGGGCGGCCCGGCGGTGCAGTTCGGTCTCCAGCCCCGGGTGGCGGACCCGCAGATGGGCCCGCAGGATCTCGGCGAACAGGGGGTGCAGGCGGTACCAGGCGTGCCCGAGGGGTTCGACGAACGCGTTCTCCCGGCGCAGCCGGTCCAGGATGGGTCCGGCGTCGGTCCGGCCGGTCAGGGCGTCCGCGAGTCCGGGCCTGAACCGATCGACCACGCTCACGCGCAGCAGCAGGTCCTGGGTCTCGGGCGGCTGCCGCTTGAGCACCTCGGCCAGCAGGAAGTCGGCCACCGGGCTGCGGTCCGCGTCGCACTCCTTCAGGCAGAGCTCGGGGTCCGCGCTGCGCTGGGCGGCCAGCGCGCACAGGCACAGTCCGGCGGCCCATCCCTGCGTACGGCGCACCAGCGCGTCCGTCGTGTCCGGTGGCAGCCGCAGGCCGTGGGTCTCCAGCAGGGCGGCCGCCTCCCCTTCGGTGAAGGCCAGCTCCGCGCCCCGGATCTCGGTGATGGTGCCGGCGGCCCGATGGCGGTGCAGCGGGAGGAGGGGCTCACTGCGGGTGACCAGGATCAGCCGCAGGCCCGGGCCGGCGTGGTGGAGCACGAACTCCAGCTGCTCGGCGATCTCCGGGTCGGTCACGCGCTCGAACTCGTCGAGGACCAGGATCGCGGGTGTGTCGCGGCCGCTGAGGTCGGCGGCGAGGCGGGCCGGCAGGGCGTGGTCGACGCGGCTCGCGTGGGCCGGGAAGCCGATGCCGGACGACAGTCGGGTGCCGGCCACCCGCAGGGCGTGCAGCAGGTAGGCCCAGAAAACGCCGGGCGCGTGGCCGCCCGACTCGGCGGTGAGCCAGGCGACCGGCTGCCCGAGGCGCGCCGCCCAGTCGGCGACCAGCACGGTCTTGCCCGACCCGGCCGGTCCGTCGACCAGGGTCAGCGGGGTGGCGAGCCCCTGGTCCAGGCGTCCGAGTAGGCGCTCGCGGCGCAGGAACGTGGCGGGCCGTTCGGGCGGGACGAACCGGGTACCGGGGAAAGGGCCCCCACGGGCGTCGGCACGCGCGCCCACCGCCCCACAACCCTCCCCGTACTCACTGACCACGGAACTCACCGCCACCGTCCCTCGTCCCTCGTCCCTCAGGCCATGGCCGGCGTTGCCCTCAGTCTGGCAGCCCCCACGGGCATGTGCACGGCGACTCGATCGCACCTGCTGGCGGGGGCTTCCGCGGCCGTGGGCCGATCTCGGGACCGGTCCGGCAGACCGGTCCGGGGGCCGGTCAAGAGGCCAGTCCGAAAGCCGGTCGAGAGGCCAGTCCGAAGGCCGGTCGGCAGACCGATCTCGTCCGCCGGTCTGAGCCGGGCGGTGGGCCGGTCCGGGGGCGGGTCGGTGGGCCGCTCGGAAGACCGGCCAAGAGGCCGGTCGGCAGGCCGATCTCGTGAGCCGGTCCGCGGGCCAGGCGGTGAGCCGGTCCGGAGGCGGTCGAGAGACCGGTCAGAAAGCCGGTCGGCAGGCCGATCTCGTGCGGCGATCTGGGCCGGGCGGTGGGCCGGTCCGGGGGCGGGTCGAGGAGCCGACCGACCAGGAGACCGGTCCGGGGGCCGGTCCGGAGGCGGTCGAGAGACCGGTCCGGAAGCCGGTCAAGAGGCCGGTCGAGAGGCCGATCTCGTGCGCCGGTCCGCGGGCCAGCCGGTGAGCCGGTCCGAAAGCCGGTCCGGAGGCAGTCGAGAGGCCGGACGGGAGGCCGATCTCGTGCGCCGGTCCGCGGGCCAGGCGGTGGGCCGGTCGGGGGGGGCCGATCTCGTGGGCCGGTCCGGAGGCGGTCGAGAGGCCGGTCCGGAAGCCGGTCCGGAAGCCGGTCCGGAAATCGGTCGACAGATCGGTCCCGGGGCGGGCCTGGTGCCCCGGGACCGGGGTGTGATTCGGCCATCCCGCATGCGGCGGCTTCCCGTGGGAGGCACGCTGGGAGGTGCGGTGTGGGAGAGGACGGCACGGCCTGCCGAGAGCGTCGGAGGTGATTGGTGTGGCGCACGGCGAGCCCGGCCTGCGCGAGGACGAGAGGGCGGCCTCGATGTTGGAGGCGCTGTTCACCCAGTCACCGGTGGGACTCCACCTGCTCGACAGCGATCTGCGCGTCGTCCGGGTCAACATCGCCACCCCCGTCATGCGGACCGTCTCGCTGGACAGGGTGGTCGGACACCCGATCCACGAGGTGTACGACGTCGTCGAGGACGAGGACATCGAGGCCACCCTCCGTGACGTGCTGCGCACCGGGATCCCCGTGCGGCAGCGCATCGTACGGGTGCGCCTGCCCACCGACCCGCCGCAGGTACGCCATTTCGAGATCACCGCGCTGCGCCTGGACAACCCGCGGGGCGCGGTGCTCGGCGTGGCCGTCACCGCCGTCGACGTCACCGAACGGGAGCACAGCCGGGCCCGCGCCCACGTCCTCGAAGCGGTGCGCCGGTCCGTGGGGCGCACGCTGGACGCGGCGGTGACCGGCGAGGAGCTCGTCGCGGCCCTGGTGCCGACGTTCGCCGATATCGCGATCGTGGAGGTGGTGGACGCCGTGCTACGCGGCGACGACCCCCCGGTCGCTCCGCTGCCCCTGGACACGCCGCTCATGCGCACCGCGTTCCGCAGCAGGGACAGGCATCCGCCTCAGGCGCGCCCGGTGGGTGACATCAGCAGGCTGCCGGCCCCCACCCCCTTCACCCAGGCGTTGGCCGACCTGTGTCCGCGAGTGGTCCCGCTGCGACCCGACGCCGCGTGGTTCCGCGTCGATCCGCAGCGCGCGGAGGCCATCCGCCTGTCGCGGGCCCACACCCTGCTCACGGCGCCCCTCACCCTGCGGGACACCGTCGTGGGCCTCGTCAGCCTCTACCGGACGGAACAGACACCCCCGTTCGACGACGGCGACCGGGAACTGGCGGTCGAGCTGGCCTCCCACACGGCCCTGTGCATCGACAACGCCCGGCGCTACACGCGGGAACACACCGTCGCCGCCACGGTCCAACGCCAACTGCTGCCCCGTACCCCCGAATCGCACGCGCCGTTGGAGACCGCGTACCTCTCCCTCACCGGCGCGGATCCCGGGGCCTGGTACGACACCATCGCCCTGTCCGGTGCCCGTACCGCGCTGGTCGTCGGCAGCGTGTCCGGGCAGGGGCTCAACGCGGCGACCACCATGGGGCAGTTGCGCACGGTCATCCGCTCCCTCGCCGCGTTCGACATCCCGCCCGACGAGTTGCTCGCCCGGCTGCAGGACGCGACGGCCCAACTGGCCACGGAGCGGGCGAACCTCCCCGCCGGCGACCCGCTCCACCGGGAGACGCTGGCCGCCGACTGCGTGTACGCGATCCACGACCCGCTGACCGGTACGTGCGGGATGGCGTGCGCGGGCCAGCTGGCCCCGCTCGTCGTACTGCCCGACGGCACCCTGCGCGTCCCCGACCCGCCGTCCGGGCCGCGCCTGGGGACGGGCGAGGACGCGCCGTTCGCGTCCGTGGAGTTCGACGTGCCCGCCGGGAGTGTCCTGGTCTTCACCAGTGATCCGCTCCTCACCGCGTACCTCGCGGAGTGCCCGGGACCGCTGCGACAGGTTCCGGCGTACGGTGACCGCTCGCTGCGGGACCTGTGCGACGCCCTCGTGTACGCCATCCCGCCCGATCTGCGGGTGGGCGACGCCGCGGTGATCGTCTCCCGGGTCCGCTCGCTGCCGGGCGACCGGATCGCCGTCTGGCCGTTCACCCCCCACCCCAGCTCGGTGGCCGAGGCCCGGCACCGGGCCCGCGCACAGCTCAAGGCCTGGGGCCTCGACGACGAGACGGCCTTCAACACCGAGATCATCGTCAGTGAGCTGGTGACGAACGCCATCCGCTACGGCGACCCGCCCTTCCAGCTCCGTCTGATCAATGACCGCACGCTGACCTGCGAGGTCCGCGACGGCGGCGCCGCGGCCCCGCATCTGCGGCATGCCCGGACGGTCGACGAGGGCGGGCGGGGTCTGTTCATCACCGCCCAGCTGGCCCACGGGTGGGGCACCCGGTACTCGCCGGAGGGCAAGACGATCTGGACCGAGCAGTCCTTTCCGGCGCCGCGCAGCCGTTGATCAGCCTTGAGCGTCGCCCGGCCGGCTCGGCGCCGCCGGCCGTCCCTCGGCGGCCTGTCGGCCGCTCGCGGCCAG
The DNA here is from genome assembly GCF_053611585.1 of Streptomyces sp. NPDC054794. NCBI lineage: Bacteria > Bacillati > Actinomycetota > Actinomycetes > Kitasatosporales > Streptomycetaceae > Streptomyces > Streptomyces sp. NPDC054794. Next base: position 31,422 of record NZ_JBSHAQ010000035.1, read on the forward strand.
CAGGGCGAGCACGGCGAGGACGGCGAGCAGGACGAGCACCAGGAGCAGGACCGTCAGCACGGTCGGGTAGTTCCACAGGGCGAACACGAGCGCCACGACGAGCAGCGCCACGAGCGTGATGGCCCGGCGGTAGGTCTGCGCCCAGGTCCCGACCCGGCCGGTGCGGACCTGGTGGGCGGCCGCCCATCTGGCCGTGGCGTCCGCGGTGCGTTCGGACCTGCCGCGAACGGCCACGGGCAGTCGCCCGGGACCGATGAAGTAGGTGCCCAGCGCGATGACGATGCCCAGGACGATCGCCGTGCGCAGGCTGACGCGCAGGAAGCGCACCAGCGTGTCGAAGACCTCGGCGGCGGCCGCCTTCGACTGGACCTCGGGCGAAAGGTGGTCCAGGTAGTAGTGGCGGGCGACGACGAGCGCGATGGCCACCACGAGGCAGGCGAAGGCCGCGCCCAGGGCGGTGCGCGCCAGGGCCCGCCGTCGCCCGCGCGCCAGCGTGACCCCGGCGACGCCCAGCAGCACGACGAGGATCGGGAACCAGTTGCCGACGATGTCCAGCAGCCGGGCGCCCTTGCGGGCCTTGGCCAGCTGGTCGGACTGGAAGAGCACCATCTGCTTGTTGACCGTGGGGATGTGCTCCGCGGGCTTGAGGCCCGCGCCGACCAGCTTCTGCTTGACCTGCTCGACCGCGGTGCCCAGGTCGAGGGTCACGGTGCCTTCGCTGACCTCGACGGCGCCGCGCCCCTTTCCGGTGAGCGCGTGCACGACGGCGTTGTGGGCGACCCGGTTGGCGTCCGTCCACACGGTGACGAAGGCCTTGCTCCGCACCACATCGGTGGCCACCTTGGTCACGGCCTGGTTCACCGCCGCGTCGAGCTGCGGGCCCAGCCCCTTGAGCGCGTCGGCGGCGCGCGCCGGCAGTCCTTGGGTCACCAGCCAGTCGGCGATGTCCGAGGCGGCCTGCTCCCCGTTGACCCGGACTCCCACGGCCTCGGTGATCCGGTGGACAGCCGCGTCCTGGACGGCCGGTTCGGTGGCGAGGGGCTTGACCGTGGAGACGTACCGGTCGGTGTCGAGCGCGATGTCGTGCACCCAGGTCGCCAGCAGGGCGACGGGGACGAGGACGCAGGTGAGGACGATGAGGACGGCCGAGGCGACGGCGCGTGCGATCCTGCCGGCCGCGGAGCTCTGCGACGCCCCCTTGCTCCGCGCCGTGCCGCTCGCGGATTCGGCGCCCTCGGGGTCCTGTCCGGGAGGGGACCCAAACTTGTTCGGACCACTCATGGTGCCTCCGGCCGGGTGCCTGGCTGATCACCCCATTCCGTCAGCACGCGGGCGCGGTCGCACGCCGGTGAGAGCCATACGGAGGAACGATCGGCCTACCCGGCGGCCTTGACGGCCGCGAGGCGTTCGATCATGCCGAGTCCGTAGCGCTCGCGGCGTACGACGGTGAGGCCGGCCGCGCGCACCAGGTGCAGGGGTCGGCGCAGCTGGTGGTCGCCCGCGCAGGCGACGGTCAGCGGGTCGAGGAGGCGCTGGGCCGTGCGGACGGTGCCACGGTGGCTGACGACGTGATCGATCAGGAGCAGGGTGCCGCCGGCTCCGAGGACCCGGCACATCTCCGCGACCGCCGCGCGGTCGTCGGGGATGCAGCACAGTCCCCATGTCCACTCCCTTGAGCCGCGGGTGCCGTCCAGCATGGCGGGCTGCGGCTCCGACGGCGAACGGCGCACGGCCCGGGCAGAGGCCGGCGCGGTGCGCGACGCCCGGGTCGGCGTGGAGGTTCGCCCCCGGGACAGCGGGCACGCGATGGCCGGACTCCCAGGGGTGGTGCACGCTGTATTCGTGGGTGCCCGGCAGAGCCTCGCGCGTCTGCGGCAGTCCTGGCAATCGAGTCACGCGCTGCTGCTGCTTCCGATCGCGCTCATCCTGATCATCACGGTGGTGGACATCCGTACGCCCGAGAACGTGCATCTGGGACCCGCGCTGGTCATCGCTCCGGCGCTCACCCCGTCGATCGCCGGGCCCTGGGCGACCGGGATGGTGGGGGCGCTCGCGGTGGCGGCCCAGGCCTTCATCGGTGTGTTCCACGGCGGGATCGCCACTACGAACCACATCGTGCAGCTCGTCACGCTCGCCGTGCTCTCGGTGCTGATCGTGATCTACTGCGCGATCCGCGAGCGGCGCCGCGAGCAGTTGGCCCAGGTCCGGTCGGTGGCCGAGGCCGCCCAACACGTCCTGATGTGGCCGCTCCCGGAGCAGATCGGCCCGCTGCGGATCGCCTCCCTGTACATGGCCGCCGAGGAGGAGGCCCAGATCGGCGGCGATCTGTACGCCGCGACCACCCTGGTCGACGGCACGGTCCGGGTGCTCATCGGCGACGTGCGCGGCAAGGGCCTGCCCGCCATCGGTGAGGCCGCGCTGCTGCTGGGCTCCTTCCGCGAGTCGGCCCACCGGCACACCACCCTGCCGGATCTGGCCGCCACGCTGGAGCAGAGCATCAGCCGGTACGCGGCCGACTTCGAACCGCCCGAGGAGGTCGGCGAGCGCTTCGCCACCGCCCTGTTCGTGGAGATCCCCGGCGGCGACCCGATCACCCGGATGACCAGTTGCGGGCACCCTCCGCCGCTGCTGCTCAGCCCCGGCAGCGCGGTCAGTGTGCCGAGTCTGCATCCCTCGCCCCCCTTGGGTGTCGAGGGCACGAAGGCCGGCGACCACACGCTGGACGTGTTCTCCTTCGAGCCCGGCGACACCCTGCTGCTGTACACCGACGGCGTCATCGAGGCCCGGGACGCCGGCGGCCGCTTCTACCCTCTCGCGGAACGTGTCGCGCACTGGACCGACAGCAGCCCGGAGGCGCTGATGCACCACATCCGGCGCGACCTCCTGGCCCACACGGGTGGCCGCCTCGACGACGACGCGGCCCTCATCGCCCTCCACCGCACGTCCACCGTGCACCGCCGGCAGCACCACAAGGTCCTGGGCGGCCACAAGCACTGAAGTCGGGGGCCGGGTCCGGGGCCGGGGTCGAGGGGCGCCCCGGCCCCGGACCGGCCGGTCACGGCTTGCGGGCCACCGCTCCGTACATGGCGATGTCCGCGTCGCGGATGTTCCGTTCGCCGGAGCCGTCGGGGTGCCACTTGTGGACCTGGACGATGCCCGGCTCGACCAGTTCCAGGCCCTCGAAGAACTCGTGCGCCTCGTCGAGGGTGCGCAGCCGCATCGGCATGTTCCGGGCGGCGTACTCGCGGGCGACGCGGCCCACCTCCTGCGGCGCGAACTCGGCGGTACCGATGGACATCGCCAGGTAGCTGCCCGAGGGGAGCGGCTCCAGCAGGCGGCGGACGACGCCGACCGCGTCGTCCTCGTCGAGCATGAAGTGGACGATGGCGATCACCGTGAGCGCCACCGGCCGGGTGAGGTCGAGGGTGTCGCGCAGTTCGGGGGCGTCCAAAATGGCCGCCGGGTCGCGGAAGTCGGCCTCGATGTACGAGGTCTTGCCCTCGGGCGCGCTGGCCAGCAGGCCCTGGGAGAGGGTGAGGACGATCGGGTCGTTGTCGACGTACACCACCCGTGACTCGGGGGCCGCCGACTGCGCGATCTCGTGCAGGTTCGGGGAGGTGGGGATGCCGGTGCCGATGTCCAGGAACTGGCGCATCCCCGCCTGTTCGGCGAGCCAGGCCACGGCACGGTTCATCCAGTCGCGGTTGGCGCGCATGTGGACGGGCAGGGCGGGCCACTCCCGCGACATGGCGTCGCCCGCCTCCTTGTCGGCGGGGTAGTAGTCCTTGCCGCCCAGGATGTAGTCGTAGATCCGGGCGGAGTGGGCGTTCTCGGTGTCGATGCGGTCGGCCGGCCATCCGTTGTCGGGCAACGCCGTGTCTCCCATTCGAGTAGGGGGTGGGGGGTGAACACTGAGCGAAAGCAAGCGGGTCGGGCAGGAGGAGGGTCAGAGGAGGAAGTCGGCGTCACCCGCCTTCACGCCCGTCAGGAAGCTCGACATCTCCCGGGGTGTGAAGACCAGCGCGGGCCCGTCGGGGTCGGTCGACTGGCGCACGGCCACGCGCCCGTCGGCGAGCCGCTTCACTTCCACGCAGGCGCCTCCCACGTCGTCGCTCCACGGCTTGGACCAGCCGTGTGCGCCCAGTTCCCGGGACGGCATGCCGTTGCGTATGTGGTGGTGCACGTCAGAGCTCCTTGCGAATCGCACCGAGGAGGGCCTCGGTCTTGCGGGCGGGGGCCGCCTGGGCGGCCAGCCGGTCCAGGGCCTCGCGGTACACCACGACGTCGTCGCCCTTGTCGAGATAGACGGCGCCGACCAGGCCGCCGAGGTAGACGATGTCGGGCAGTTCGGGTGCCCGGAACCGGAACAGATGGAACGCGCCCGCCCGCATGGCCGGGTGCGGGCCGTTGGCGAACGCCATGATCTGCACCGTGACATGGGGCAGTCGGTTGACCTCGATGAGATGCTCGATCTGCGGGCGCATCACCTCGGCGCCCCCGATCGGCCAGCGCAGCACCGTCTCGTCCATCACGACCCACACGCGCGGAGGCACGTCGCGCGTGAGCAGCTCCTGCCGGCGCATGCGCAGGGCGACCCGGCGCGCCGTGGCCTCGGCCGGGGCGTGCGGATTGCCCGCGGTCAGCAGGGCGCGGGCGTAGTCCTCGGTCTGCAGCAGCCCGTGGACGAACTGGTTCTCGTAGGCACGGATCTGCAGCGCCGCCTGTTCCAGGCTCAGATAGGCGGCGAACCAGTCGGGCATGACGTCGCGGTACGTGTGCCACCAGCCGCGCTTGTTGGCCTCGCGGACGGACTGCAGGAACGTGTCGAGCTCCTGCTGGTCCGTCACCCCATAGGTCTGGAGCAGCTTTTCGACGTCCGCGAGCCGCAGCCGGGCGACCTTGGCGGCCTCCATCCGGCGGATCGTGGAGTGGCTGACCCCGATGGCGGCGCCCGCCCGCTCGTACGTCAGACCGGCGCGGGTGCGCAACTCCTCCAACTGCTTGCCGAGGATCATGCGCAGGACGGAGGGGGCGCCACCCCAGTCGGTCTCCACGGTCACGCCGTACCCCCTCCCGACCGGGCTCCGGGATCACCGTCTCACGCGAACGCCCGCAGCAGGCTCATTCGTTCAGTCCTTGACGGAAGCAGCATGCCCCTGGCGACTTGCACATTTCAACTTGCCGGTTGCGAGCCGGAGTTGGCGGATGGGAGAGTGGTCCTACGATCGCGGCTCGGCGAAGGAGCAGGCGACGCGGCCCAGTTGGGGGAGACCGGGCCGCACCCCGGGTGCCGTCAGGCGCCGGGAGTCGTCCACTCCTCCCGCAGGGCCGGCCGACGCGACAGCACCCGCACCCCCCACCGCGAGGCCGGACGAAAGGCGTACGGCGATGGCTCCGCCCTCCCTCCCTCAGCCGCTGGACCGACCCTCCACCAGACCACCCGGAGACGAGTTCGCCGGTCGACTCCCTGGGCCCGACGGCCCCGACCGCCTCGTCTCCGGGGCCGAACCACCGGACCGTACGCAGGTGTTGGTGCTGCCCGCGGCACCCGCCTCCGTCGCCGCGGCCCGCACAAGCGTGCGCGAGATGCTGGCCGCCCGGGGCATCTCCGGCGACGCGGAAGACATCGCTGTCATGGTGACCTCCGAGCTCGTCACCAACGCGCTCGCGCACTCGGGCAGCGAACGGATCGTGTGCCGGCTGCACATCGCCGCGGACCGGATCCGCGTCGAGGTCGAGGACCAGAACCGCGGGTCCTCGCTCCCGGAGCCCCGGCAGGCGGCCCCCGACGACCAGGGCGGCCGCGGGCTCTTCCTCGTCGAGGCGCTCAGCGCCGACTGGGGCGTCGCGCTCACCCCCCGCCGGTCCGGGCGGACCGTCTGGGCCGAGCTGACGACGGCCCCGGACACCGCCCCGGCGGACGAACCGCACCCGACCCGGCCCATCCCTCACTCGGCCGAAGGACTCTTACCTGATGGACCCGTCTCCGCTCCCTGACCCGCGCGCACCGCGCGCCCTGCCCTTCGCCCTCCGGCCGCGCGGCGCGAACCCGGTGCCGGGCGTGCGCAGGGCAGACCCGTCCTGGACCCGGACCCGCCCCAAGCCCGCACCCCACGACCCCCACCCACGCCCGGAAGACGACTCGGCGGACTGAACCGACCGCGACCGGCGCGCCCCCGATGTCCCTCGTCCGCGCCGGCCGGCTCGCGGGGCCGGCAGCCCGCTCCTAGCCTGAACCGGAAACTCCGTCAGAGGTCCCCGCCACAGGGAGAGAAGGCGCCTCCTCCCCATGCCCACCCCGCCCCCGCTCCGCCGAGCAGCCCGAAGAATCCGCCGCCGTGTGGTCACGGCCGTCCTCGGCACCCTGATCGGCGTGGCGACCGTCGCGGCGCCCGCCCGAGCCGAAATGACGGGCGTGACGGGCCAGAGGGACGTGGCCGACATGACGGAGTATCCGATCACCACGACCCCCGACGGCTTCCCCGCCGGGATCACCACGGGCCCGGACGGGGCGCTGTGGTTCGCCGAGTCGGGGACCAACCGGATCGGGCGGATCACGACTGCCGGGACCGTCACCGACCACGCCACACCGAGCTCGGACGGTGCGCCCTTCGATCTCGTCCTGGGACCGGACGACGCCCTGTGGTTCACCGAGCCGGGCGCGGCCCGCATCGGGCGGATCACCGCCTTTGGTGCCGTCACCGAGTTCCCGTTGCCCCGGGCCGACAGCGTGCCGCTCGGCATCACGCGCGGGCCGGACGACGCCCTGTGGTTCACCGAGCAGAACGCCAACAGGATCGGCCGGATCAGCACCCGAGGGAGCATCGGCGAGTTCGCGGTTCCCACGCCCGACAGCCATCCGTACACCATCGCCGCCGGGGCGGACGGCGCCCTGTGGTTCACGGAGTTGACCAGCGGGAAGATCGGCCGGATCACCGTGTCCGGCCGGATCACCGAGTTCGCGCTGCCCGGGGACGACGACTGCCCGAGGGACATCGTCGCCGGGCCCGGTGGCATGTGGTTCACCGCGTCCGGGTCGAACTCCGTGAACCGCATCAGCGCCTCCGGCCACCTCACCCGCTTCCCGCTGCCGCATCCCGACAGCGGTCCGGACGGGATCGCCCTGGGGCCCGACGGCCGGATCTGGCTCGCCGAACAGGCCGGCCGGATCGGCCGCCTGGCGCCCGGCGGACGGGCCGCCGACCGGATCACCGAGTTCCCGGTGCCGACCGGCGCCGACCGGGTCCCGTTCCAGATCACGACGGGCCCGGACCATGCCCTGTGGTTCACCGAAGCCGTCGGCAACGCCGTCGGCCACGTACGCGCCACGGCCCGCCGACCCCGGGGCAACGACACCGCCCTCCCGGCGCGCGGCCGCTGAACCTCCTCGACACGATCAACGCCCCGCCCGCTCTTGTTATGACACTCGTCATGAAGCACGCTGTTCCCGGGCGCCGATCGTGATCGCGCGCCCGGGACAGTGGATGCCGAGGGAACGGGAGGAAGCCGTGGGCGACAAGGCCGCGCGGGTCATGTGGGAGCGGTACGAGCCGGTGCACGACCTGATCTACTTCGCCCCGGAGGCGCGCGAGGCCGCGGACGGGCTGGGGATGCGCGGCTTCTGGATGGGGTACTTCGCGCTGCGCGCGGCCCCGCTCGGCGCCGTGCCCGCCTGTGTCGTCACCAGTTCCTTCTACGTCTTCCACCCCGCGCGCGTGGCTCGGGCCCTGCCCGACGCCTGGCGGTACGCCACCCCGGCCGAGGCCCTCGTCGCACGGGAGCAGGCCATGGACGCCGCGATGACCCGCCTGTTCGGGGCGGACGTCATCGCCTCGCCGGAGCTGGCCGAGGCCGCCGATCTGGCATGGGAGGCGGCGACGGCCGCCAATACGGCGGGCCGGGTGCTGGCCGCCGCGAACCAGGCCCTCGACCGCCCCGAGCGGCCGCATGTGCGGCTCTGGCAGGCCCTGACCACCCTGCGGGAGCACCGGGGCGACGGACACTTCGCCGTCCTGGTGAGCCTCGGCATCGGACCGGTCGAGGCGATGGTCCTGAAGGCGGCCGCCGACGAGGGGGACGCGCGGCTGCTGCGGGAGACCCGCCGGTGGGACGAATCGGCGTGGCAGGCGGCCGAGGACGCCCTGCGCGAGCTCGGCTGGCTGGACAAGGACGGCGCCCTCACACCCACCGGAACCGCCGGACGCCGGGCCGTCGAGGCGCGCACCGACCAGACCGCCGAACAGCCCTGGGCCGCCCTCGGCGCGGACGCCACCGAACGGCTCGCCGACCTGCTCGAACCCCTGGCCCGAACGGTCCGGGAGTCCGGCCTGCTGCCGTCGGGCAATCCGGTCGGCCTGGCCCGCACAGCGGGGCGCTGACCGGCTGTCGTACCCGGGCGTCCCCGCCCGGTGCGGGACGGGGACGCCCGGAGCGTCGGCTACCAGATCACCGGCAACCGCTCGGGAATGCGCTTCATGAACCCGGAAGTCGACCCCTGTCGAAGTGATCCAGTCCCCAGCGGGCGAGGGCGTGCAGGCGTCGGGCGGAGAAGTAGCTGTTGCCCGGGGACACACCGATCACGGCATGTGCGCCCTCGCCGAGGACGACGTCGCAGTGGGACGTGTAGGGCTGAACCTCGAAGACGTCGGCCATCAGCACGGATGCTGTGGTCAAGGGGGCTACCCTCCGCCGCGCGCTGGTCCCGACAGGGCCCTGTGCCCCGGGTGTGGCGACGCGGCGCCCTCACGCCAGCCGCACCGGACCGACACAGGTCGTAACTGATCGGATTTGGCTGAAATTCGTCGTAGCAATGGTCGAAGTGCCCTGTAATTCAGAAGCCTTCGGGATGCCGGAGGTGAGATTGTGACGTCCGATGGCCCGTTCGGGCCGCAGGGGGAGGAAACACCACGATGAATCGCATGCGCACGTCCGCGACGGTCCTGGCCACGGCCGGGCTCGTCACCGCCGCCCAGCTGGGCCTCGCCTCAGTCGCGTCCGCGCAGACGTCGGCGCCGACGAGCTCCAACTGTCCGATCAGCCTCGTCTACCCGAGCCGCTTCTACGTCGACTCGCACGGCTGGGTCACCAACGGCGGTCTCTACTTCGGGATCAAGAACAAGAGCACGACCAAGAGCTTCTCGAAGGTCACCTTGACGGTCACCGACGTGAAGAACATCCGCTTCGGCACGGCCAAGCCCACCGGCGGCAAGATCACCAAGAACACGACCAAGGTCGTGTCGGTGTACACGCTGTCGCTGAAGAAGAAGGCCAGCCTCGGCATGAAGGTGCCGACGCACCTGCTGAACACCCACACCTACAAGGTGAAGTTCACGCTGAAGGGCACCGGCTGGAACTGCGCCTCGGACCAGGGCACCTGGGGCGCCTGAGCCCCCGCTGACCGTACGCTGGTCGCCGTGGTCAAGCGCGGCGACGAATCAGGCGAGGAGCCGGGCACCGCGGTGTCCCGGCTCACCGGTCGCCCGGTCACGGGCGACCGGGCGTTGTCCGGGAGCCTCACCGAGGTGACGCTCGACGACGGGCCGGTGGTGATCGCCAAACGCGGCGACGCCCCCGGCGCCGTCCGGGCCGAGGCGGCCGGACTGCGCTGGCTGGCCGCCGCCGGGGCGGTCCGGGTACCTCAGGTGTACGGCCACGACGAGCGGTGGTTGGTGATCGAGCGCGTTCCCACCGGACGCGCCGACGCCGAGACGGCGATCCGTTTCGGCCACACACTCGCCGCCCTGCACGGCGCCGGGGCGCCGGCCTTCGGCGCCCCGCCGCCCGGCGGCCCCGAGGAGGCGTACATCGGCCTCGCCCCCATGCGTGACGTCCCCGGCTCCGACTGGCCGCGCTGGTACGCCGAGCACCGCGTGCTGCCGTATCTGCGCGGCGCGGTCGACAACGGCACGGTGCGCCCCGGCGAGGCGGCCGTCGTGGAGCGCGTCTGCGAGCGGTTGCCGGAGCTGGCGGGCCCCGCCGAACCGCCCGCCCGGCTGCACGGCGACCTGTGGAACGGCAATGTGCTGTGGGGCGCCGACGGCCAGGTCTGGCTCATCGACCCGGCCGCGCACGGCGGACACCGGGAGACCGACCTGGCGATGCTCCACCTCTTCGGCTGCCCCCACCTCGACCGCGTACTCGACGGCTACCGGGCGGCCGCGCCCCTGGCCGACGGCTGGGAGGAACGCGTCGGCACGCACCAGCTGTTCCCGTTGCTGGTGCACGCGGTGCTCTTCGGCCGCGGGTACGCGGAACAGGCCCTCGCCCTCGCCCGACGGGCCCTCGCGACCTGACCGGCCGCTACTCCCCCTCGTCCGGGCTGCCCATCTGGCCGGACTTGATGTAGCGGGCCAGGTTGAGGTGGTCCCCGTGCTCCTCACGCAGGCCCTCCGCCCACAGCACGCTCTGCGTGCCCTCGTGCTTGACCATGCCGGGGCTCACGCCGATCCGGAAGCCGCCGGGCAGCGGCTTGCCGTCGCGGTAGGGCAGGAAGTCGAGGGGGCTCGGGCCGTCGGAGGCGTAAACCGCGCAGTCGGAGAGGACCGCCACCGGGTACTGGCCGGTCGCCCGGGCCGTGGCGTGCATCTTGCGGTGCATGTTGACCCGCGCCTTGGAGATGACGGCGGCGCGGATGTCGGGCCGCCAGGTCGGCCGCTCCAGCGCCGGCCAGCGCTCCCCCGGACGCCAGCCGGTGCGGGCCCGCTCACGCAGCTTGCCGATGCCGCCCTTGACGGTGGCCTTGATCGCCGCAAGGACGACCGCCAGCTGCGGATCCTGGTCCTTGTGTCCGCTCATCGCGGCCAGGAAGTCGGCGGGGCTCAGGCCGGTGGTGACCCCGAGGTCGGCCATGGTGGCGATGTACGCGTCCCGCAGGCGGGTGTACCAGGCGTCCAGGTACGGGCCGTGCTCGGGGCGGATGTACGCCTCCAACGGGGCGACCTCGTAGCCGAGTTCCTGCGCGTACGCCACGGTCGGCGTCGCGTACCAGGCCGGGCCGAGCGGCGCGTCGCCGTCCGGGGTGAACGGGCTCGGCAGGCGCGGGTCCAGCCGGACGTGGGACAGGTCGACCAGCCAGGAGCCGGGCAGCGCCGGATCGAAGGCGGGGTTGTTCCGGTGCACCGGCGCGCCGAGGCCGACCACCGTGCGGTTGGCGGCCGCCGCGAAGGCCATGTTGACGTCGATGCCGACGAGGTACGGCCGCATGCACTCCTCGTCGGTCAGCGGCCGGGCCCAGTCGTAGGCCTCCTCGCGCAGTACCTCGTCCGGGGTGCGCTGGTGGAAGCGCGGCAGGTGGGCGAGGAGCGGGTGGCCGTCGGGCGCCTCGCACGGGGCGCAGTCGACCGCCCGGGTCAGGGCGCCCGGGTTCGGGGCTGACACCCACTGGCCGTTGTCGTCCTGGACGGCGCGGGTCGGCGGGTGCAGCGCGGTCATCAGCTCCAGGCCGGTGACGGCGGTGGAGCCGCGCGGGGTCAGGACACGGGTGGCGTACGTGCCGAGAACGCGGGCGAGTTCGACGGGCAGCAGCGCGGCGGCGTCGCCCCAGTGCCGGGCGTCGAGGGCGTGCCAGGACGGCAGGCAGAGCTGGACGCAGTTGCGCTGGGCGCCCTGCGCGGGCCGGTAGATCCGCGCCCAGGGGCCGAAGCCGCGCTTGGTGAGCTGCCAGTCGGCCTTCTTCAACTGCCGGACCACCTTGTGGGAGTCCGGGATACGGCCCGCCAGGCGCTCCTCGTCGCTGAGCGAGGCGGGCAGCCCGTACCGTTCGCACGCCGCCGCGGTCAGCACGACGAGCGGGTCGGCGTCCTTGCCCGACCGGTGCAGACGGGCCTGACCCAGCCTCGCCTCCGCCAGCGTCCACTCCACCAGCGCCGGAAGCGACTTGGCGGGCACGTCGAGCACCAGGCCGCCGACGCAGTAGGCGCTGACCTCTCCGTCGACGGCGTCGACGACAGCGAGCGGGCCGTGGGCGAAGCGGGGGTCGACGGCGTCGCCCTGCGCGGAGGCGGCAGCGGCGCGGGGTGACTTGGCCGGGGGGCGGGTCGCGCCGGCTGCGCTCCGTGACGACGTGGACGCGGTCCGGGGCGAGTTGGGCGCGCTCTTCCGTGCCACAGCGGGTCGGCCACCGCCCGCACCCGGGACCTGCTCCGCAGCGGGCCGCTGCTCCCCCTCCTGCCCCTGCCCCTGTCCCTGCTCCTGCTCCTGCTCCTGCTCCTGCTCCTGCTCCTGCTCCTGCTCCTGCTCCTGGGCCACCGAAGCGGCGGGCGCTCCCGGGTAGCGATGGGCGAGGCCGTCGAGAAGCCTGCGGTAGGCCTCCAGCCGTTCGCCCTTCGGCTCGGCGCGGCCCGCCTCCCAGGCCTGGATGCTGGGCACGCGTACGCCGAGGGCCTGGGCCACGGCGGCCTGGGTCAGCCCGGCGGCCTCGCGCAGCCGTACCCGCTCGGCGGGGGCGGGCAGCACGGTGCCGCCGTCGACGGCGGCGAGCAGCGAGTCGACGGCCGCGAACAGCTCGTCGGGCTGGTCGGTCATTTCCACATCCGTCTTTCTACCGGACGCCCTGGCGGATCTCTTCGAGCCGGGTCGTCAACCGCTGATGGCGCTGCGAGGCGGCCTGGGAGGAATTCAGGCCCTGGTGCCCGGCGATCTGCCGCCAGTCCATACCGCGCCGCCGGGCCTCCATCACCACCTGGCTCTCCAGGCGGTCGAGTTGGTGCCGCAGTTCCTCGAAAAGGCTGAGGGCGGCGCCGACGTCGTCCACGGTCACGTCCGCCGCCGGCTCGCCGTCGCCCCGCGGGTCGCGAGCGGCGGCCGCCAGCAGCCGCCCGAGCAGCGCCGCGTCCCGTGCGACGAGGTGCGCCGGAGCGGTTCCGTCCGCGGACGGCGGCGCCAGCGCGGACAGCCGGTGGCGGGCGTCGGCGTGAACGTCGACGGGGGCGTCATGTGCCATGCGGGCATGCTATCCCAGCCAAACAACGGAACAACGTTTCGTTTATTCCTTAACCCAGGCTTAATTCCCGCCGGGATTACTCAGAGTAAGGAAACCAACCACCCGTTCGATTCGTATAAGTGGATGGAAGCTTTGAACAGGGAGAGACCATGCAGCCGTTCACGCTCAACTACGCACGCCCCGCTGTGCAGTTGGAAGTCACCAGTCCGTACGCGTACGACTCCGGACTGCAGTTGAACGTGTTCCCCGATGGCCGGATCGCAGCCACCGATCACGCAACGCTCCGAGCGCTGGGGACCACGACCTCCACGGCGGGCTCCAAGACGCACTTCGACGACTGATCGCGGGCACCGACGATGACCGTGCTCATCCTGACCTCCGACGAGGACGTGACGGCGGACATGGTGGTCCTCCGGCTCAACGAGACCGGCGTGCCCGTCGTCCGGCTCGACCCCGCCGACCTCACCAGCGGGGTCGCCCTCTCGGGCGAGTACATCCAGGGCGTCTACCGCGGACATGTGTCCGTCGGGGGCCGCCTGGTGAGCGTGAACGGGCTGCGCTCCATCTGGGTGCGCAGACCCGGAGTCGCGGCCGCCCGGGCCGCCCAGCCGACCACCTGGCTGACGGAGGAGTCCTCCCAGGCGCTGTACGGCATGCTGCGCGGCACCGACGCGCGCTGGATGAACCATCCCGACGCCGCCCGCCGGGCCCGCCACAAGCCCTGGCAGCTGCGGCTGGCCCAGCGCAGCGGGCTGCCCGTGCCGGCGACGTTGATCACGACGTTCCCGCAGGCCGCCCGGGAGTTCGCGGAGCGCTTCCCGGATCTGGTGGTCAAGCCGGTGTCCGGCGCGCATCCGCAGGAGCCGCCGCGGGCGGTGCCGACCAGCCGGGTGGCGCCGGACGCCGACTTCGGGGCCGTCGCCTTCGGCCCGACGCTGCTGCAACGGCGGGTCGCCAAGCGGGCCGACATCCGCCTGACCGCCGTGGGCGACCGGTTGCTGGCCGCGCGCAAGGCGGTCGCCCCGGACGCCGATCCGAACGATGTGGACGTCCGTTTCGCCCCGTCCACCTCCACCTGGGCACCCGTGGACGTGCCCCCGCGCGTCGCGGCCGCCGTGCTCACCTATCTGAAGGAAGCGGAACTCGCCTACGGCGCCTTCGACTTCGCGGAGGACGGCGACGGGATCTGGTGGTTCCTGGAGTGCAACCAGTCGGGTCAGTTCGGCTTCGTCGAGATGGACACCGAGCAGCCGATCGCGCATTCCATAGCCGAGTGGCTGGCGCATGATGCCGAGCCGGGTAGGACGTACGTCAACGGCGCTAGGAGGGCGACTTCTTGACGACCATCACGGAGGACGGCGGCCTGCGCATCGGGCTGCTCGGCACGGGGCCGTGGGCGCAGGCGGCGTACGCCCCCGCGCTGAGCAAGCACGGCGACCTGCGCTTTACGGGAGTGTGGGGCCGCCGCCCGGACGCCGCCGCGGCCCTGGCGGAGCGGTACGGCACGCGGGCGTACGACGACGTGGACGCCCTGCTGGACGAGGTCGACGCGGTGGCCGTGGCGCTGCCTCCGTCCGTACAGGCGGACCTCGCGGTGCGCGCGGCCCGCGCGGGCTGTCATCTGCTCCTGGACAAACCGCTCGCCCTGAGCGCGGCCGACGCCCGGGCCGTGGTCGACGCGACCGACCGGGCCGGTGTGGCCTCGGTGGTGTTCTTCACCACACGCTTCCAGGCGGAGCCGCGGGCCTGGATCGCCGAGCAGGCCGCCACGGCGGGCTGGTTCACCGCGCGGGCCGAGTGGCTCGGCGCGGTCTTCACCAGCGACAGCCCCTTCGCCGCCTCGCCCTGGCGCAGGGCGAAGGGGGCGCTGTGGGACGTGGGCCCGCACGCCCTGTCCGTCCTGCTGCCGGTCCTGGGAGACGTCCGGGGCGTGACGGCGGCGGCCCACGGTCCCGGGGACACCGTCCATCTGGTCCTCGACCACGTCACCGACGCGTCGAGCTCCGTGACGCTGAGCCTCACCGCCCCGCCCGCCGCGGCGGGGGCCGCCGTCGAACTCCGGGGAGAGGCCGGGGTGACCCTGCTGCCGGGCAGCTCCGAGGGAGCGGTCCCGGCCCTCGCCCGGGCGGCCGACACCCTCCTGACGGCCGCCCGCACCCGCCGCCCGCACTCCTGCGACGCGGCGTTCGGCCTCCGCGTCACCGAGATCCTCGCGGCGGCGGAAGATCGACTGACCACGGACGCGGGGTCCGGGCGTAGCGTAGGGATGTGAGTTCGGCGCGCGACCGCAGGTCGCGCAGGTACCCGGAGGAACGCGGCTGGCTGCGGGGCGCACCACCGCCGTGGTGGGTGCGCGCGCTGCCCATCGTCCTGCTGGCGGGCGTCACCACGGCCACGCTGATCAGTCCCAGCCAGGTGGACATCGGGTTCCTGCTCGGCGCGATTCCGCCGCTGGCCGTGCTGTCGTACGGCCCCGTGGCCACCGCGCTGCTCGGCGTGCTGGTCATCGCGGTGCTGCACATTCCCGCCACGCATCTGAACCGCCCCGGCGACACGGATCTGCTGACCATCGCCTTCGTCGCCGTACTGAGCGTGTTCGTCTCGTACGTCCGCAGTCACCGGGACGCCCAGCTGAACACGGAGCGGACGGTCGCCGAGGCCGTGCAGCGGGCCGTGGTGCCGAAGCTTCCGGCACGGGTCGGGCCGATCGGCTGCTCGGGGCTGTACCGGACCGCGCAGCAGGGGACGCTGGTCGGCGGGGACTTCTTCGACGTGCGGGAGGGGCCGTACGGCGTCCGGGCGGTGATGGGCGACGTGCAGGGGCACGGTCTGGCGGCCGTCTCGACGGTGGTGTCGCTGCTGGGTGCCTTCCGGGAGGCGGTGCTGGACCAGCCGGACCTGGAGGGGGTCGCGGGCCGCATGGACCGGAGGCTGACGGTCGACTCCGCGGACCGGCCGCACGCCGAGCTGTTCGCCACGGCCGTGGTGCTGGAGTTCTCCGCCGACGCCCGCACGGTGCGGATCGTGGCGAGCGGCCATCCGGCTCCCGTGCTGCTGCACGACGGGCAGGCCCGCGAGATCACGGTCTCGGCCGGCACCCCGCTCGGGATCGGCATCGCCGGGATCGACCGCCCCAAGGAGGTCTCGGTGGCGTTGGAGCCCGGCGACCGGCTGTTCCTGGCCTCCGACGGCGTGTGGGAGGGCCGGAACGAGTCCGGCGCCTTCTATCCGCTGACGCAGCGGCTCACGGAGCTCTCCACGGCTGACCCGGCCGAGCTGACCGTCCTGATCTGGGAGGATCTGCTGCGGCACTGCGGCGGCGACGTCAGCGACGACGCCACCATGCTCGTCCTCACCACGTCACCGCCCCGCACGACGTAGGTCAGCCCACGTCCCACAGGAAGCGGTGGGTGTGGATGGCGAAGTACGGGAACGACCGCACCTCGCGTACGCCCTCGATCTGCCGCACCACGTCGTTGACGAAGTCCAGCAGGTCCTTCGGGCCGGGGGTGACCACCTCGGCGAACAGGTCGAAGCCGCCCGAGGTGAGCACCGAGTAGACGACCTCCGGGCGGTCGGCGAGCGCGTCGGCGACGGCGCGAGGATCGCCGTCCACGCCGATGCCGAGCAGCGCCATGGCCTGCCCGCCCATCGCCATCGGGTCGGTGACGCCGACGACCTGGACGGCCTTGGTGTCCAGCAGCCGCTGGAGCCGCTGCCGGGCCGCCGAGGCGGACAGACCGACCTTCGGGCCGAGATCGGCGTACGCGACGCGCCCGTCGGTCTGCAGTTCGCGCAGGATGGCCCGGTCGATCTCGTCCACGGTCCTCGTACTTCCCTTCCGGCCGGCTCGGGGTCACCCTATCGGCGGGTCTCAGCCGGTCAGCTCGGCCAGGGCGGCGGCGAACAGCGCCGTGTGGGTGTCCACGTCCGCCTCGGTCGTGTCGGGGCACATGAGCGCCATGTTGTGGAACGGGGTCAGCAGGATGCCCCGGTTCGCGAGATACAGGTGGAGGAAGTCCTCCAGCTCGGTGTCGCCGGCCGCCTCGGACTCGGTGCCGGTGCGCGGTGCCGGGTCGGCGAAGCGGTACTCGGTGCGGGCGCCGAGGCGGCTGACCGACCAGGGCAGCGCGTGTGCCGCGATGCCCGCGCGGACGCCGGCCTCGAAGCGCTCGGACAGCTTGGCCATGTGGGCGAAGGCCTCGTCGGTGAGCACGTGCTCCAGGGTGGCCCGCATCGCCGCGACGGAGAGCGCGTTGCCCGCCAGGGTGCCCCCGACCCCGCCCATGTCCACCAGGTCCAGGTCGTCGCGGCCGAGCAGCCGCTCGGCTAGGTCGGCGGCCAGGCCGTAGGCGCCGGCCGGGATGCCGCCGCCGATGGCCTTGCCGATGGTCAGCAGGTCGGGCTCCAGGTCCCAGGCGGCGGTGCAGCCGCCCGGCCCGGCGGAGAAGGTGTGCGTCTCGTCGTTGATCAGCAGCGTGCCGTACTGCCGGGTCAGCTCCCGCACGCCGGTCAGGTATCCGGGTTCGGGCAGGACGATGCCGATGTTGGTGAGCGCGGGTTCCATCAGGACGGCGGCCACGTCGCCGTGGGCCAGCTCGCGCTCCAGCTGTGCCAGATCGTTGAACTCGGCGACCCGGCTGGTCAGCGTGACGTCACAGGGGGCGCCGACGTTTCCGGGGCGGGCGGTGCCTTGGCCGTCCGGGCCGACGACGATCAGCGACTCGTCGACGCTGCCGTGGTAGCTGTAGCTGTTCACGAGGATCTTGGAACGGCCCGTGACGGCCCGGGCGAGGCGGATCGCCCAGCGGTTGGCGTCGGTCGCGGTCAGCGAGAAGCTCCAGCGCGCGAGCCCGAAGCGGCGGGTCAGCTCCGCGCCGACCCACTCGGCGTCCTCGGTGGGGAGCATCGCGGTGGCTCCGCCCAGCTCGGCGAACCTGCGGTGCACCGCCTCCGCCACCACCGCGGGCGAGTGACCGGCCATGGCCCCGGTGTCACCGAGGCAGAAGTCGACGTACTCGTGCCCGTCGATGTCGGTGACGCGGGCGCCGCGTGCGGTGGCGAGGTAGCGGGGGAACGCGCCGGCGGTCTTGTTCATCCAGGTCATCGGCACCCGGCCGAAGAGGTGGTCGGCGCGGCCGTAGGCCTCTTTCGAGCGCGGGTTGCGGCGCTCGGCCTCGGCGCTCTCGCGGGCCAGGAGCTGGTGCAGGCGGGTGCGGTCCATGGAGTACCCCAGTGGCGACGGCAACGGAACATTCGGAGCGTACGACCGAAACAGCGGACGCCACAAGCCTCGACGAACGAATCAATCGTGGTCACGATCGATTCAAGCGTTCTGCTCCGTCGAGTGGATCCGGCGACCGGCGCTCCCGTCGCGTACTCGCACTCGCGGCTCGAACAACCGAACTGAAACGCCAGGCCGCGCCACCCCTTCCGCCAGGTAGAAATATCTACCAGCATGCATATGCCGGGTTGGCGTGCAGTCGCACCAAGTGCCCGGTGCGGATGCTCCCTGCGGCCGTGGCAGGCGAGCGGTGATCACCCGGAGCAGGGGATGACGAACACGATGTGGATGCAGGGCGTCGAATGGCTCGCCGCGGCCGCGGCAAACCCTCGGGCGTGCAAGTGGCAGTGGGACCACGGGGAGGGCATCGCGCTGCTCGAGGCGGGGCGCTTCTGGGACGTGCTCAGCGTTCCCGACCGGCTCGGCCTGCTCACGCTGGACCTGCTGTGGCGGCCGACGCTGCCGGTGCCCGGACCCACGCTGGTGGACACCGCCGCGCACAGAGTCGGCTTCTTCCTGCCACCCGATCCGTCAGGGCAGTGGGTCGGGGCGGGGCTGCGCTACGCGAGCAAGGGATCCTGGGTGGCCGTACCGCCGCCGTACCGCTCGGCCAGGGCCCTGGAGTGGCTGATCCCGCCCGACGGCACCGGCTCGCTGCACGTGCCCGGCACCCTGGAACAGGCGCTGCGCCAGGCCAACGGCACCCTGACGGTGCTCACCCCGATGTCCGAGAAGTAGCGTCGGGGGCACCCGCCGGTCCGGGAGCGTCCGGACGGCGGGCGCCCCCGCGGTTCAGCAGATCCTCGGCAGCTGCTCCCCCAGCGGCATGTCGACCACCCGGGTGCCGCCCAGGCCGGTGCGGGCCACCACCATCCCGGGGTGCGCCTCGACCGCCTCACCGATGATCACGGCCTGCGCGCCCAGCGGATGCGTCCGCATCGCCGCCAGTACGGCGTCGGCGTGCTCGCGCGGCACGAAGGCCACCAGCTTGCCCTCGTTGGCGACGTAGAAGGGGTCGAGGCCGAGCACCGCGCAGGCGTTGGCCACGGCCGGCGGGACCGGGACGTGCCGCTCGGTGAGGACGACGCCGGCGCCGGACGCGGCCGCGATCTCGTTGAGCGAGGCCGCGAGGCCGCCCCGAGTGGGGTCGCGCAGCACGTGGAGATCCGGCGTGACCGCGAGCATGGCCTCGACGAGGCCGCCGAGGGCGGCGCAGTCGCTCTCGATCTCGACCCCGAACTCCAGGCCCTCGCGCACGCTCATGATGGCCACGCCGTGCACCCCGACCGGCCCGCTGACGATCACGACGTCGCCGGGTACGACGCGCTGCGGGCGCAGGTCGACACCTGCCGGGATGAGACCGATACCCGCGGTGTTGAGGTAGATGCCGTCGCCGCGGCCGGACTCCACCACCTTGGTGTCGCCCGTCGCCACCTCCACGCCCGCGGCCCGCGCGGCCGCGCCGAGCGCCTCGGCGACCCGGGACACGGTCTCCAGCTCCACGCCCTCCTCCAGGATGAATCCGCAGGAGAGGTAGGCCGCCCGGGCGCCGCTCATGGCGAGGTCGTTGACGGTGCCGTTCACCGCGAGGTCGCCGATGCTGCCGCCGGGGAAGAACAGCGGCCGCACGACGAAGGAGTCGGTGGAGAAGGCCAGCCGGGCACCGCCGAGCGTGAGCGCGGCGGAGTCTCCGAACTGGGCGAGCGTCTCGCCCCCGAAGGCGGGCGCGAAGACGTGCTGGACCAGTTCGGCGGAGAGCGTGCCGCCCCCACCGTGGCCCATGACGATCCGGGGCTGGTCGCGCAGCGGGGCCGGGCAGGTCCAGGCGGTCGGGTCCAGGGTGCCGGTGGTGGTCTCAGGCAACGGGGCTCGCCTCCCGGGGAGCGGGGGTGGTCTCCAGACGCCGGTAGAGGTAGTAGGCGGCGCAGGCGCCCTCGCTGGAGACCATGGTGGCTCCGAGCGGGGTACGGGGGGTGCAGCGGGTGCCGAACGCCTCGCACTCGTTCGGCTTCAGCAGGCCCTGGAGGACCTCGCCGCTGCGGCACTCGGCCGGTTCGCAGGTGCGGATGTCGCCGACGGAGAAGCGCGCCTCCGCGTCGTACTCCCGGTACTTGGCGGACAGCCGCCACCCGCTGTCCGGGATCACGCCGATGCCCCGCCAGGCGCGGTCGGTGACCTCGAAGACGTCCTCCAGCATGGCCCGGGCGGCAGGGTTCCCCTCGGCGCGGACGGCACGCGGGTAGGCGTTCTCGACGCCGTGCTCGCCGCGCTCCAGCTGGGCCACGGTCCGGCGCACGCCCTCCAGGATGTCCAGCGGTTCGAAGCCGGTCACCACGATCGGCACGCGATGGCGTCCCGCCAGTGCCGGGTACTCGTCCACGCCCATCACCGTGCACACGTGTCCGGCGGCCAGGAAGCCCTGCACCCGGCAGTCCGGGGAGCGCATGATCGCCTCGATGGCCGGGGGCACGCGCACGTGCGAGACCAGCATGCTGAAGTTGCGGATGCCGTGCCGACGCGCCTGATGGACCGTCATGGCATTGGGCGGGGCGGTCGTCTCGAAGCCGATGCCGAAGAACACCACCTGGCGGTCCGGGTTCTCCCGGGCGACCCGCAGGGCGTCCAGCGGCGAGTACACGACCCGTACGTCGCCGCCCTCGCCGCGCACCTGGAACAGGTCCCGTCCGGTGCCCGGCACCCGCAGCATGTCGCCGAACGAGCAGAAGATCACCTCGGGGCGGGAGGCGATCTCCAGGGCCTTGTCGATGACCTCCAGCGGCGTCACGCACACCGGACAGCCGGGGCCGTGGATCAACTCGACCTGCTCGGGCAGGAGTTGGTCGATGCCGTGACGGATGATGGAGTGCGTCTGCCCGCCGCAGACCTCCATCAGCGCCCAGGGCCTGGTCACCGTCGCGTGGATCTCGTCGAGGAGCCGGCGGGCCAGCTCCGGGTCCTGGAACTCGTCGATGTACTTCACTTCCGCGCCTCCTCACCGACGGGCGGCAGGCCCCCGCCGGCGGCCGCCTCCCAGGGGTCGCCGAACTCCTCCTGCAGCATGCCGAGTTCGGAGAAGAGTTCGAGCGTGTGCCGTGCCGACTCCTCGTCGAGCCGCTGCAGCGCGAACCCGACGTGCACGATGGCGTACTCGCCGACCTGGAGGTCGGGCAGGTACTCCAGGCACACCTCCTTGACCACACCGCCGAAGTCGACGGTGGCCAACCGGGTGCCGTCGCGTTCCTGGATGTCCAGCACTCTGCCGGGTACCGCCAGGCACATGGGCCTTCTCCTCGCTGTGGGGGTGGTGCGTCGAGCTGTGTACGTCGATCAGGTGCTCCCCTGCGGGTCCCCGGCGCGGGCGGCCACCATGAGCTGGCCGAGGGCCAGGCCGCCGTCGCCCGGAGGGACCAGGTGGTGGCGCAGCACGGTGAAGCCGGCCGCGTCCAGGGCCGCGGCGCAGGCCGAGGAGAGAACGGAGTTGACGAACACGCCGCCGGTCAGGGCGACCGTGTCCACTTTGTGCGTCTCCCGTGCCCGTCGGCACACGCGGTGCACGAGGTCGACGACGGCCCGGTGGAAGCGGGCCGCGACCGCCTCCCGGTCCGCGCCCGCGCGCAGGTCGGCCACGATCGCCGCCAGGACGGGTGCCGGGTCGGCGCGCAGCGGGCCGTCGCCGGGCCGGGTGGCCTCCAGGAGGCCGAAGGAGTAGGCGGTGGTGTCCTCGGACGGCACCCTGAGGGCGGCCGCCTCCAGTTCGACGGCGGCCTGCGCCTCGTAACCCGCCCGGTGGCACACACCGGCCAGGGACGAGACGGCGTCGAAGAGCCGGCCCATGCTGGAGGTGGGCACGCAGTTGAGCTCGCGTTCCAACTGTCGTGCCAGTACGGGGAGTTCCTCGCGCGGGCAGGCGGTGACGCAGGCCAGGTCGCCGGACCAGTCGATCCCGGCCGCCCGCAGGTGGGCGAGGGCCATGCGGTAGGGGCGGCGCACCGCGGCGTCGCCGCCGGGCAGCGGTACGTAGGCCAGGTGGGCGAGGCGGGTGTAGCCGTCGTAGTCGGCGAGCAGGAACTCCCCGCCCCACACCGCCTTGTCGTCGCCGTAGCCCGTGCCGTCGAAGGCGACGCCGAGCACCGGCCGGCTGCCGTCCAGGCCGTGCTCGGCCATCGCGGCGGCGACATGGGCGTGGTGGTGCTGGACCCGGACCACGGGGCGGCCCCGGGCGTTGTGGACGGCCCACTGGGCGGAGCGGTAGCCGGGGTGCCGGTCCGCCGCCAGCAGCCGGGGACGGACCGGGGTGATCGACCCCAGTTGTCCCACGGCGCGTTCGAAGGCCCGCTGGGTGGCCAGGTCGTCCATGTCGCCGATGTGGGCCGACAGCCAGGCCCGGCGCCCCTCCCCGAGGCCGAGGACGTTCTTCAGGTCGCCGCCGACCGCGAGGGACGGGCGCACCGGGAGGGGGAGGTCGAGGGGCAGGGGCGCGTAGCCGCGGGCCCGGCGTACGATCAACGGCTTTCCGTCGCACACCCGCACCACCGAGTCGTCGCACGGCACCTGGATCGGGCGGTCGTGGGTGAGCCAGCCGTCGGCCAGATGGGCCAGCCGCTCCCGCGCCTCCGCGTCGTCGGTGACGATCGGTTCGCCGGAGGTGTTGCCGCTGGTCATGACGAGCAGCCGCGGTCCCTCGGCGTCGCCCGGCAGGCCGAACAGGAGGTGGTGGAGCGGGGTGTACGGCAGCAGGACGCCGAGGTCGGGGCTGCCCGGGGCGACCGCGTCCGCGGGCCTCGCGACCGCGCCCGCGACGCGCGTGCGCCGGCGCAGCAGGACGATGGGGCGGGCCGGGCCGGTCAGCAGACCGCGCTCCTCCGAGGTGAGCCGGACGAGCGGCTCGACGTCGTCGAGGCCGCGGGCCATCACCGCGAACGGCTTGTCGCCCCGCGACTTGCGCAGCCGCAGCCGGGCGACCGCGCCCTCGTCCGTGGCGTCACAGGCCAGGTGGTAACCGCCGAGCCCCTTGATCGCGAGGATCGCGCCGCTCGCCAGCAGCGTACGGGCCACCGGGACGGGGTCCGCGGTCGCGACCGGGGAGGCCGGGTCACCGGCCTGCGGACCGGGCACGAACAGGCGCAGGCGCGGACCGCAGGCCGGGCAGGCGACCGGCTGGGCGTGGAAACGCCGGTCGGCGGGGTCGGCGTACTCGCGGGCGCAGTCGGGGCACATCGGGAAGCCGGCCATCGTGGTCTGCGCCCGGTCGTAGGGCAGGCCGGTGACGATCGTGAACCGGGGCCCGCAGTGAGTGCAGTTGACGAACGGGTGGCGGTGGCGCCGGTCGGTGGGGTCGGCCAGTTCGCGCAGACAGTCGGCGCAGGTCGCCGTGTCCGGGGGGACCAGGGTGCGGGCGGGTCCGGCCGTGCGGGAGGCCAGGATGGTGAACCCGGTGCCGCCGACGGCGGGCACGTCCTGATGGTCGACGGCGTCCACGCGGGCCAGGGGCGGCGCGTCGGGGGCGATCCGCGCGCAGAACCGGACGACCGCCTCGGGCGCGCCCTCCACCTCCGCGACGACACCCTCCGGGGTGTTGGTCACGTGCCCGGACAGCCGCAGCGAGGTGGCGAGGGTGTGGACGTACGGCCGGAAGCCGACCCCCTGCACCACGCCCCGTACGGTGACCCGGCGGCGCAGGAGGATGCGGCTGCCGACGGCGCTCGGCGGGGGCAGGACGCTCACGAGCGGGACGGGAGCGGGGTGCGGTGGGGTTCGTGGCCGTGCTCATGGCCGAGCCCGTGGCCGTGATCATGGCCGTGCTCGTGGCCGTGTCCGGCCTGACGTGCCATCACGGGGCTGTGCGGCGGGGCGCCCTCCGCGGCCGCCAGGGCGCGGTCCAGCAGGGTGCCGAGCCCCTGCCGCGCGCGGACCGAGGTCAGCAGTACGTCCACTCCGGGGTTGACCCGTTCGACGTTGGCGCGGAACGCGGCCTCGTCGAACGCGACCGCCTCCGCGATGTCGGTCTTGGTGACCACCACCAGGTGGGCGAGTCCGAAGGCGGTGGGGTACTTCAGCGGCTTGTCCTCGCCCTCCGTCACGGAGGCCAGGACGACCCGCAGGGTCTCCCCCAGGTCGTAGGAGGCCGGGCACACGAGGTTGCCGACGTTCTCCACGAACAGCAGCCGGGTCGGATCGGGCAGCCAGCGCTCCAGGTGGCGGGCGAGCATCCCGGCCTCCAGATGGCACAGCCCGTCGGTGAGGACCTGCTTGACCGGGACTCCCGAACGCGCCAGCCGGTCCGCGTCGTTCTCGGTGGCGAGGTCCGCGGTGAGCGCCGCGACCGGCACACCCCGCTCGCGCGCCAGCGCCAACTCGTGTTCCAGCAGCGCGGTCTTGCCGCTGCCGGGGCTGGACAGCAGGTTGACGACGGTGGTGCCGCGGGCCGCGAGTCCGGCGCGCAGGGCGTGCGCGGTCTCGTCGTTCCGGGCGAGGACGGCCTGCTGCAGGTCGACCACACGGCACATGGTTCAGCGCTCCTCGACGATCGGTTCGCGGGTGGGTGCGTGCGTCCCGCCGTCCTCCCACCGCACGCTGGTGATGCGCAGTTCGCGGCCCGACAGCAGGTCGGAGGTCCCGCCGCCGCAGTTCGGGCAGCTCAGCGAGGGCGGCATGCCGACGGCCCATTCGTGTGCGCACGGAGCGCAGCGCGCCCGGCCCGGCACCGTGTCGGCGACGAGTTCGGCGCCCTCCAACACGGTTCCGGCGCAGGCGAGTTCGAAGCAGAAGGAGAGGGAATCGGGGACGACCCCGGCGAGTTCGCCCACCTCCAGGCACACCGCATGCACCGCGGTGACGTCACCGGCCCGCCGGGCCGCTTCCTCCACCTGTCCGATCACCGCCAGTGCGATGGACATCTCGTGCATCGGTCTCCGTCCTGGCGCGGGACGTACGCGCGCCGGTCACCGGATCCCATTAGAGGCGCCTCCTCATGGACCGGTGGACCGGCACGCCGTGACGGACCGGGCGGGTACGCCGTTCGCCGCAACGCGGGGTCCGGGCCGCGCCTCACATCCTGGCGATGTGCACATAGCGCTTGAGGTCGGGCAGCGACTGCACGACCAGCGCGGCCACGGCCGCGGCCAGTACTCCGAGCGCGACGTTCTTCTTCATTCTGTCTCTCCTCATTTCGCGGCTTCGCCGGCCAGCGGCCGCCGGACGGACTCGGGGGGTGTGTCCAGCAGTTCCTCGATCAGCCGGACCGCCTGCGGTACGGCCTCGGACACGGGGGCGCTCAGGCCCATCCGCTCCTCGACGCAGGCCGGTTCGCAGCCCACGACGAGCGTGCGGCGCGGTGGCCGGCCGCCGGCTGTGGCGCAGAGGGTGCCCAGCAGGGCCAGGACGGCGTCGGGGGTCATCCGGTGGCCGTCGAGCGGGGCGTGCCCCGGCTCGTCCGCGCCGACGTCCTCGTGCTCGATCACGTAGAGGGTGCCGGGGGCCTCGCCGCGGGCGGTGGCGTCCACGAGGATCAACGTGTCGTACCCGTCGAGGAGTTGGTATGCGAGGTGGACGCCCCGGACGCCGATGTCCGCGACCTCCACGTGGTCCGGCAGCGGGCGCCCGGCGAGTGCGCGGACCGTCTCGACGCCGAAGCCGTCGTCGCCGAGGAAGATGTTCCCGATGCCCGCGACGAGGACGCTGCCCCGGGGTGTGGGGCGGCTCATGCGTCCTCCTGTGCCAGGGTCAGTTCGTCGGGCTGGAAGTACAGGTAACGGCCCTGTTCGCGGCGCAGGTCGGCGCCCGGGTCGCCGTCGACCGTCACCGCCAGGTGCACTCCGCCGTCCACGTCGTGCAGGACGGCCTCGACCGTCGCGGTGCGCCCGCGCAGGAACAGGTCCTGGGCGTCGGTGCGGCGCAGGCCGGGGTTGAGGACGACCCTGCTGCCGGCGCCCACCGACCGGCCGTCGACCAGGACTTGGTCGCGTTCCGGATCGAAGCCGGCGTCGGCGGCCGGATCCCACCACGGGGTGTCCGGCGATCGCGGGCCGGGCGCGTCGGCCATGGCCGGGGGCCCGGTCACCTCGCGCAGGCCGCGCACCGCGCCGTGCAGGCGTTCCCACACGTCCGGTGGCAGCGAGTCCGCCAGGTCGATGGCGGCGGCGGCACGCTCGTCGGTGCCCCGTGCCTCGCGCTTCTCCTCGTCGGTGAGGGCGGCGGTGCGCAGGGCGAGGATCTCGTCGATCTCGGTGGCGTCGTACAGGGCGCCGGGGCTCTCGGGGGCGATGGCCGGATGGTCCTCCAGGATGATCGGTGAGGACAGCATCACGTCCGCGCGGCCGGGCTCGGCCGCGAGCACCGGCCAGGTGTGCAGGTTGCGGCAGGAGCCGATCGCTGCCCTGGCCCACTCGGGCGGATCCGTCATGGACAGGAACGCGCCCTTGCTCAGCGCCATGAGGAGGTGGGCGGCCATCAGGGAGCGCGGGAGTGCCGCGTCCCGGTCGGCCGCGTGGCCGGCCGGCGGGAGCCAGGTGCTGGTGTTCTCGACGACGGCGGTCAGCCGCATCACCCGGTAGGGGCCGTCGAGTTCGCGCGCCGACAGGCGCAGGACGCCGTCCAGTTCCTCGTAGCGGCGGATCGTACGGCCGATCTCGCGGCCGATCTCG
This sequence comes from Streptomyces sp. NPDC054794, assembly GCF_053611585.1. NCBI lineage: Bacteria > Bacillati > Actinomycetota > Actinomycetes > Kitasatosporales > Streptomycetaceae > Streptomyces > Streptomyces sp. NPDC054794. The sequence continues at coordinate 58,288 of NZ_JBSHAQ010000035.1, forward strand.
TCGAGGACGGGTTCGGTCTCCTCGCCCGCGGGCCGGTCGAAGGGGATCACGACGTCGCCGGCGAGGAGTTCGTCCACCGGGACGACCGCCTCGACGCGTTCCTCGACGCCTTCGTCCCAGGGGACCAGTACCCGGTCCTCCAGCCGGAGTTCGGGCACGGTCTCGAACCGGCCGTCCGGCAGCACCCGTTGGACCGTGCGGCGGCGGGCGCGCAGGAAGCGCAGTTCGACGGCCAGGGCGGCGCCCGCCCTCGGTTCCATGAGGCACTCGGTGTGCTGGAAGGCGTGCTCCTCGCACTCGGCGCCCCAGGCCGGCGGGACCAGTACGCCGAACTGCCAGCGCAGCCGGTTCTTGGCCGCGGAGGCGCGGTAGGGGTAGAGCACGTAGCCCTCGAAGAGGACGGCGTCGGCGACCTGCCGGGCGAGGGCGAGGCGCGCCTCGGTCTGAGGCGCGAACGCGGTCACGCTCACGGAGCGGTTCCTCCTGTCGTGGTGGCGCCGGTGAGGGACGCGCCCGGCGCGTCCCCGAGCAGGTCGTGGACGGTGGCCTCCCAGGAGGGCAGCGCCCGGCGGGAGCGGTGGGCCAGCAGGGCGTCCATGGTGGCGCGGGGCAGTCTGATCCAGCCGCAGCCGGGGAAGTGCTGGTCGACCATCTCGCGCCAGGTGGCGACCGGCATCCGGAACTGCGCCTCCCGGTCCCAGGGGACGGGTGCGACGCGGAAGCCGCCGGCCCCGGTGAAGGCCGTGCCGGAGAAGAGCATCAGCAGCGGCACCTCGCCGCCGCCGAGGGCGTCGAGGTAGCGGGTCGCGGCGATGTCCATGTCGTAGGTGCAGGGCACGACCAGGTCCGCCTCGGTCTGTCCGGTGAAGCCGGTGACCATGAGGGAGACCTGCGCGAACTGCACGGGCTGGAGGGTGCTGCCCCAGCGGGAGCGCTCCCCGAAGAGGTCGAGGAGCCCGTCGGCCTCGGCGCCGTCGTAGCCGCGCCGGGCGGGCTCGATACGGATCTGGCAGCGCAGCGCGAGGGCGTGCACGGGTTCGTCGCCGGGCGCGGTGATGCGCAGCCGGAAGACCAGGGTGGGTCCGGCCGCGTACCGGTCGGCGCGTACGCCGGTGCAGGTGAAGGAGAGGTCGGTCACGGCCGGTCTCCCCCGCCGACGGGCCGGGCGAGGCTCTCGACCCGGGCGAAGAACGCGTCCAGGGCGGCGCGGGCCTCGGCGCCGCCGTCGAAGCCCTGCCACAACTGGCGCATGCGGCCGACCAGTTCGTAGCAGATGTCGATCGGTACGAGGTGGCAGGAGATCCCGGCGGCGGTGCGGCGCAGCAGGAGTGCCTCGACGTCCGGGCTCAGCAGTGCGGCGAGTCCGGTGGCGTCGAGGACCGAGGCCCACGCCTCGGGTTCGAGTTCACTCTCGGTGGCACCGGCGGGGCTGGGGTAGAGGGCCACCAGCCGGTCGAGCACGGTGTTGCGGAAGAAGAACGCGACACCGACCGGGATGCGCAGCGCGTCCCAGGCGGCATCGGCGAGGCGGTGGTCCGGGTCGGTGAGGTACCGGCCCGGGACCGCCCGGAAGCGGCCCCTGTCGGCGCCCGGCTGGTCCATGAGCAGGAAGCAGGCGGTGCAGGCGCACACCAGTGACCGCCGCTCGATGTCCACGAGGTGGCGGTGGCGGGCCTCGTCCACCACCGCCGCGCACAGTCCGCACCGCTCGGGGCGGGGCGGACGCTCGGTCAGGAACCGGCGCAGGCCGCCACCGGGTCGGGTCACTTCGTTCGGGTGGAGAGCAGCCGCGCCGGACACCGGGGCCGGGGGCGCGTTCATCCGCCGGCCCCGGGCCGGGTGCCGATCTGGAGCAGCGCGGGCTCCTTGGCACCGGCCCGCAGCTCGACCGCCGTGACCTCGGGCACGAAGCAGGTGAGCGCGTCCTCGGCGGCCTGCCGCACCGCGTCCGCGGTGGCGGCGCAGCCGCAGCCCGAGCCGCCCGCCGCGCGCAGCCGGAGCGTGCCGCTGGGCTCGTCGAACTCCTCGACCTTCAGGTTCTGGTCGCGGACGGTGGCCAGGGCACGACCGATGCGGGTCGCCCGGTCCTCGGGGTGCAGTTCGTGCAGCACCAGCAGGCCGGCGACGAGTTCGTCGCCGAGCAGGGCCGCCCCGGGGCCGTCCGGGGGCAGCAGTTCGAGGACCCGGGCGAGCCCGGCGCCGTAGAAGTCCATGAGGCAGCGCACCAGTTCCTCCGCCGCCTCGGCCACGGCGGGGTCGCCGGCGGCGGCCAGCCGGTCGAGGACCTCCTCGATCCGGCGGCCGGCCTGTTCCGCGTTCGCCGGCCGCCGGGCGGCGGTCGTCGTCCCGCTCATCCGCCCAGCCCGCTCAGGCCGGTGGGCACGTGCATCTTCTGTACGGTCCGGCCGCCGCCGACGTACATGTGGACACCGCACGGCAGGCAGGGGTCGAAGCTGCGCACCGCGCGCATGATGTCGATGCCCTTGAAGTTCTCCGGCGTGTTCTCCTCGAAGATCGGGGTGTTCTGCACCGCGTCCTCGTACGGGCCGGGCGTGCCGAAGGAGTCCCGGACGCTGGCGTTCCAGGGTGTGGGCGGGTAGGGGTGGTAGTTGGCGATCTTGCCGTCGCGGATCACCATGTGGTGGGAGAGGACGCCGCGGACCGCCTCGGTGAATCCGACGCCGATGCTCTCGTCCGGGACCTCGAACTTCTCCCAGGTCTGGGTGCGTCCGGCGCGGACCTCCTGCAGGCCCTGCTCCGCGAAGTGCAGGGCGAGCGCGGCCGTGTACGCCTGGAAGTAGCTGCGCGCCCGGTTGCGTTCGAGGGCGTTGCTCCACTTCGGGATCTTCCACTCGAACGTGGTCTCGGGCTTGGTCATCGTGCGGGGCAGGTTGATCAGCACGCTGTGGCCGGTGGCCTTCACCCCGCCGACGTCGACGAGCCCGGCGAGGGCGGTGGTCCACAGGCGGGCGATGGGGCCGCCGCCGGTGTCCAGGGCGAGGTGGTCCTTGCCGTCGAACCAGCGCGGCGACATGACCCAGCTGTACTTGTCGTCGAAGTCCCGCTTCTGCGGGGCCGGGATGGTGTGCTGGTTCCACGGGTGGCGCGGGTCGACCGGGTTGCCGAGCGGGTCGTGGGTGACGAACTGCTCCCGGCCCTCCCAGTCCTCGTAGTAGGAGCTGCCCAGCAGGATGCGGATGCCGAGGTTGATCTCGGTGAGGTCGGTGGTGACCAGTTTGTTGTCGACGACGATGCCGGGGGTGACGAACATGCGCCGGCCCCAGTCCGTCATGTTGGCGTAGGTGAAGTCGCAGTACTCGGGGTCGTTGAGCGCTCCCCAGCAGCCGAGCATGATGCGGCGCCGGCCCACTTCCTCGTAGCCGGGCAGCGCCTCGTAGAAGAAGTCGAACAGGTCGTCGTGGAGCGGGACGACCCGCTTCATGAACTCCACGTACTTCATCAGCCGGCTGAGGTAGTCCGTGAACAGCTGGACCGAGGCCACGGTGCCGACACCGCCCGGGTAGAGCGTGGAGGGGTGCACGTGGCGCCCCTCCATCAGGCAGAACATCTCCCGGGTGTAGCGGCTGACCTGGAGCGCCTCGCGGTAGAACTCGCCCTCGAGGGGGTTGAGGGACCGCATGATGTCGGCGATGGTCCGGTAGCCGTGCTCGGCGGCGTGCGGGGCCTCGGTGCGCTCGGCGAGTTCGAGGACGCCGGGGTTGGTCTCCTTGACCATCTTCTCGCAGTAGTCGACCCCGACCAGGTTCTCCTGGAAGATGTTGTGGTCGAACATGTACTCGGCGGCCTCGCCGAGGTTGATGACCCACTCGCCCAGGTACGGCGGCTTCACCCCGTAGGCCATGTTCTGCGTGTACACGGAGCAGGTGGCGTGGTTGTCGCCGCAGATCCCGCAGATCCGGCTGGTGATGAAGTGGGCGTCGCGCGGGTCCTTGCCGCGCATGAAGACGCTGTAGCCGCGGAAGACCGACGAGGTGCTGTAGCACTCGGCGACCCGCTTCTGCTTGAAGTCGATCTTCGTGTGGATGCCGAGGCTGCCCACGATCCGGGTGATCGGATCCCAGGACATCTCCATCAGGCCGCTGCCGTCGCCGGCCCGCTTGGTCGTGGGGGTCATGGTCTGTGTGGTGCCCTTCTGCTGGCGAGGGGGGACGGGCGGGGTGGGGGGTCAGGCAGGGTGCGGGCTCACCAGGGTTTGTGGTAGCCCGTGGTGAGCTTGCGGCCCTTGTGGCGCCACTTCGGCTCCTTGTCCACGGTGTGCAGCGTGAGGGAGCGCAGTCGGCGGATCACCGTGCCGTAAGCGCCGCTGGCCTTGGTGGAGAGGGTCGCGCCGGGGGGCTGGTCCATGAAGGGCATGAACTTGTCGGGGAAGCCGGGCATGGTGCAGGCGATGCAGATGCCGCCGACGTTCGGGCAGCCACCGATGCCGTTCATCCAGCCCCGCTTGGGCACGTTGCACTTGACGACCGGGCCCCAGCAGCCGAGCTTGACGAGGCAGGCGGGCGAGTCGTACGACTCGGCGAACTCGCCCTGCTCGTAGTAGCCGGCGCGGTCGCAGCCCTCGTGCACGGTGCTGCCGAACAGCCAGGCCGGGCGGAGCTTGTCGTCCAGGGGGATCATCGGAGCCGAACCGGCCGCCTGGTAGAGCAGATAGGTGAGCGTCTCGGCGAAGTTGTCGGGCTGGACCGGACAGCCGGGGACGCACACGATGGGGATCTCGGCCTTGGACTTCCAGTCCCAGCCGAGGTAGTCGGGCACGCCCATGGCACCGGTCGGGTTGCCCTCCATCGCGTGGATGCCGCCGTACGTGGCGCAGGTGCCGGCGCAGACGACGGCGAGGGCCTTGGGTGCGAGGCGGTCGATCCACTCGCTGGTGGTGATGGGCTGGCCCGTCTCCGGGTTGTCACCGAAGCCGCACCAGTAGCCCTCGCGCTTGATCTTCTCGTTGGGGATGGATCCCTCGACGACCAGCACGAAGGGGTCGAGCTCGCCGCGTTCCGCCTTGAAGAACCACTCGATGAACGTGTCGGCGCCCTGAACCGGTCCGCACTCGAAGTCGATGAGGGGCCAGTGCACGGCGATCTTGGGCAGGCCGGGCAGTTCGCCGAGCGCGATCTGCTCGATGCTCGGCTGCATCGCGGCCGTCAGCGCGACCGAGTCGCCGTCGCAGCTGAGCCCGGCGTTGATCCAGAGGATGTGGATCGTCGGAGTCTCGCCGTCGGCCGCACCGCTGGTGCCCGGCGTGGCCGCCGTGTCGGGTGTCGCCGCTTTCATGGGACCGCCTCCTCGGGGAGGTATGGGACGAAGGCGCTTGTCAGGCGTGTTTCAACGTTTCTTCAACATCTTTCGATGCTTTTTGGCCTATTCAGACTTTTCGAACCTTTTCGACTGCCAGCTCTCTTGCTATCAGGCGTCCGGCCGGGATGTGACGCCATCGCGGGCCGTTCCAGTGACACGGGCCCCGGACGGGTCAGGCCCGGTGGCCGTCCGGTGGCTCGGCGCGGTAGCCGGATGCGGGGGGCGCGCCCGGGGGCCGCTCCTTGCGCACGAAGGCGCGGCGCAGCGCGTGATAGGGGGCGTTGGGGTCGTCGAAGGCCCCGCGCATCCGGGCCAGCTCCCGATCCCGGAAGGCGGACAGCGGCTCGACGCTCTCCTGGCGGTCCAGCCGCGCCTTCTTCGCCGCGATCCGGGACGGCGTTCCCGGCAGCGCGGCCAGCCGGGCCGCGAGGCCGCCCACCTCGGCGGCGAAGTCCCCGGGGCCGCACTCGACCACCCGGTCGACGAGCCCCAGGCCGGCGGCGCTCACGGCGCTCATCGGCAGGGCCTCGCGCATGAGCCGGTCGGCGGTGGCCTCGCCCACCCGCCGGGGCAGGGTGTACGTCCAGTACTCGGAGCCGTACAGGCCCATCAGCCGGTAGTGCGGGTTCAGCACCGCGCCGGTGCGGCACCACACCTCGTCGGCCGCCAGGGCGAGCATCACGCCGCCGGCCGCGGCGTTGCCGCCGAGGGCGGCGACCACCAGCCGGTCCGTGGTCGTCAGTACCGCCTCGACCAGGTCGTCGAGGGCGTTGATGTTGGCCCAGGACTCCGCGGCGGGGTCGGCGGCGGCCTCGATGACGCCCAGGTGGATGCCGTTGGAGAAGAAGTCCCGCTGTCCGCCGAGGACCAGCACGCCGGTCGGGCGGGCGCATGCCTTGCGGTAGGCGGCGAGCAGGCGCCGGCACCGGTCGGTGCTCATGGCGCCGCCGGGGAAGGCGAAGGAGAGGATGCCGACGGCGCCCTCCTCCCGGTAGCGGATGTCCGCCCAGGTCTGCGCGTCGGGACGCGCGGGCGCGGCGAACTCCGGCACGGGCGGCAGCCGGTCGCCGAGCGCCGTCACTGCGGGCAGTTTGAACGTGGGCGGCTGCCCGGGGCCGCGCCGGCGCCTCAGTTCCGGGATCCACACGGCGCCGTCCTTCGTGGCGCGGCACACCGCCCCGGTGCGGGTGGCCAGCACGGCGCCCGGGGCACCGTGCAGGCCGGGCTCGGGGTGGCCGCCGTGCAGGTACCACTCGGCGCCGTAGAGGGTGTCGAGGACGCCGGGCTGCGAGTCCGCGGCGCGGAGTTTGCGGACGACGGTCTCCGTGCTGTCCGCGGTCCAGTCGATCCGCCGTACACCTTGGTGGAGATACGGGCGGGTGCGTGCCACGTCCTGCCGCCGCGGGGTGTGGGACCCGCCGGCGAAGCGGTCGACGGCGAGCAGGACGGCCGCCAGCGCGGCGTCGGCGATCTCGCCCCGGTACAGGTCGCTCTTGGACACCGGCGGGACCGGGCAGGCGACGGACGACCACACGTCGCCCGCGTCCATCTCCTCCACCGCCTGCAGCACCGTCACGCCCCAGTGCTCGGCGCCCTCCTGGACTGCCCAGTCGAGCGCGGACGGCCCCCGGTCCCCGACCGGGCCGGGGTGCACGACGAAGCAGGGCCACGTGGCCCACACCTCCCGGGGGATCGCCGTCCTCAGCATCGGCGCGACGACGAGGCCGGGGTCGTGCCGCCGGACGGCCTCCTCCAGATCGCGGCCGGGCAGGGCGAGCTCCAGCGCCACGGTGTGGCCACGGTCGCGCAGTTCGGCGTGGACGCGCTGGGTGAGGCTGTTGAAGGCGCTGGCGACGAGCAGGATGTGCACGGCGTACTCCCGGCGGACGACGCGCCGGACACTTGTGCCCGGCCCGACTGAGATGGTCCGTCAACCGGGGCCCGCCCCGCAGCCGACAGGCAGCAGCGTCACCCGAAAGCGGGGCGCGCGCCGCCACCCGGCCGCCTGCACATGGCAATTCAGACAGTCCACACAGAAGTGAACAGACTCCGGGCCGATTCGAAGGGAACTCTCCGCCAACCGTGCGAGATCGATCGATGACGGTGTGTACTGTGCTGCGAGCGCCTCCTGCGAGGGCCATGGACTCCCCCCTGCCCAGCCCTGCCCACCCCCGCCCGACCCCCTTGGGAAACCGTTTCGATGATCGAACTACCGGACCTGGTCGCCGGCGGTCTCGCCGCCGGTACGTTGTCCGCACTCATACTCGGCGGCGGTCTGATCCGGTCCCGGCGTCAACGGACCGTGCTTGAGGACGAGTCGAGGACGCTTCGCGGTCGACTCGAAAGCGCTCAGGGCGCCTTCACCGCCGAGATCGAGCATCTGGCCGCCCGGCGGGTCACGGCTGCCGCCCGGCAACTGACCCATCCCCACGTCGTGGTCCCCGGCCCGGTGCGGCCGGAGACCGCCGGCACGCCCGCGGGGATCGCGCTCGAACACGTACTGACCGCCCTGCGCGGCGAGCTGACCGCCCAGCGCACCCGGATCGACGCGGCGGCGCGAGCGGGCCTGCGCGGGGCCACCCGGGAGATCCAGGCGGCCCTGTACCGGCTGCAGGACGCCCTGCGCGGTCTTGAACAGCGCTACGACGATCCGGAGTTGGCCCAGACGCTGTTCGCGCTGGACCACGAGAACGAGCAGTCGCTGCGCCGGGCCCAGGTGGCCGCGGTGGTGTGCGGGGCCTGGGTGGGTCTCGCCCGCGAGGAGTCCCACGTGGTGGACGCGGTGACGGGCGGTCAGGCCCGGCTCGCCGGCTACCACCGGGTCAGGGTCCACAACCACCTGGAGCCGGGCACCGCGCTGGTCTCGCACGCAGTCGAGCCGGTGGCCATCATCATCGCCGAGCTGCTGGACAACGCGCTGCGGCACTCCGCGCCGGACACGGACGTCATGGTCAACCTGGAGCACGTCCACCACGGCGTCTGCGTCACCGTCGACGACGCGGGCGTGGGCATGAACCAGGACGAACGAGCCCGCGCCCAGCGGCTGGTGGCCGGCAGCGACCCGATCCTGCTGACCGACCTCGGTGACCCGCCGCGGATGGGGCTGGCCGCGATCGGCCAGCTGACCCGGCAGTTCGACCTGGGGGTCGACGTGTCCTCGCCCTCGCCGTACGGCGGCGTGCGCGCGGTGCTGCGGGTGGCGAGCCACCTCATCAGCCACGTGGACCCGGCCGAACGGCCACCGGCGGCCAGCGCCCCGCGCTCGACCCGCACGGGCACGCCGACGGCCGCACCGGACGTGACGCCGGCCGCGCCCGACGCGACGGCGGCCGTGCCCGACAGGACCGGCGCCGCGCACGACGCCACCGCTGCCGTACCGGACCTGAGCGGCGCCGGGCACAACGCGTCGGCCGCCGCGCCCGCCCGGGACATGGCGCACGGATACGGCAGCGAGCACGACGGCCCCGGTCCGGCGTCCGGGCACCAGGTGCCGGGCGACGCGAGCGGTCTGCCGCAGCGGCGGCGCCGCGGCCGGGCCGCCGCTCCGGCCGCGCCCGAGCCGAACCGTCCGGCACGCCGCCCGGAAGACGCCGCCGCCGCGCTCGCGGCCCTGCAGTACGGCACCGCGGCGGCACGCGCTCCCCGGTCGGCGGACGCGGCCGACAGCGAGTCCGAACCGGCGCGCGGACCGCGGGCCGACGACACCGAACACACCGAACACGAAGGGGGAGCGGCTCGATGACCAGCCGCGATACGGGCGACACGGCGTGGGTGCTCGAACCGATCCTGCAAGTACCGCATGTCGTCGCCGCCGTCCTGCTCACCCGGGACGGACTCGTCACCGGCTACACCGACGGGCTCTCGCAGCCCTCGGCCGAGCGGGTGGCCGCCATCACCAGCACCGTGCAGGGCGCCTGCCGTACCGCCGCGGCCGCGTTCGCGGACCGGGACCGGGCCGAGGTGCGGCAGGTCGTCATCGAGTCGGACCACGGGTACGTGCTGATCGTGCCGACCGACCACGGCACCTGTGTCGCCGCGTACGGCGACCCCGAGGTGCGCCTCGACCTGCTGGCCCACCGGGTCCACTCACAGGTGGCCCGGCTGGGCCAGAAGGCGATGGCGGCCGCGCCCAGAGTCGCCGACGGCGGCGCGCCGGCATGACCGGCCGCCGTGGCGGCCGTCCCCTGGTTCCCGCGTATCTGTCCACCGGCGGCGTGACCCGGCCCAGCCGTCCGCAGCTGGAGCGGCTGTCGGTGCTCAGCGCCGACGGCCGCCCCGTGCCCGCGGGGCTGCCCGCCGCCCAACTCGCCCTCCTGGACCTCCTGGAGGGCGGGTCGCTGACGGTGCTGGAGGCCGCGGCCCTGCTGAAGCTGCCGGTCTCCGCCGTACGCGTGCTGGCCGCCGAACTCGTCGACCGGAACCTGGTCCTGGCCCGCCCGCCGATCCCGCCCGCCGAACGGTTCGACCCCGACCTGCTGAAGAGAGTGGCCGATGGCCTCCGCGCCCTCAAGCACCAGTGACCTGCGCGCCACTGGCGGCATACATCTGCCCGACTCCGCCCGTCACCTGGTCAAGATCCTGGTCACGGGTCCCTTCGGAGTCGGCAAGACGACCCTGATCGACTCCGTTTCGGAGATCCGGGCCCTGCACACCGAGGAGCACCTCACTCAGGCCTCCGCGCAGGTGGACGACCTCGACGGGGTGCGGGACAAGGCGACGACGACCGTCGCCATCGACTTCGGCCGGATCAGCCTGCCGGGCGGGGTCGTGCTCTATCTGTTCGGCACGCCCGGCCAGGAGCGGTTCCGGCCGCTGTGGGACGACATCGCCTACGGGGCGCTCGGCGCGCTCGTGCTGGTCGACAGCCGCCGTATCGACGCGTCCTTCGACGTGCTCGGCCTGGTCGAGGAGACCGGGCTGCCGTACGCGGTCGCGTTCAACGCCTTCCCCGACGCCCCGAACCACTACACGGACGAGCAGTTGCGCGCAGCCCTGGACCTGGAGCCGGCCACGCCGATGGTGGTGTGCGACGCCCGGGAGCCGCACTCCTCGATCGACGCGCTGCTCGCCCTGGTCCAGCACCTGATCGACGACCACCCAGCGGAGAACCGGTGACCACCCAGCCAACCGACCGGCAGTCCTTCACCGTCTCGGCGCCCGTGCGGCTGTGGGAGGAGGGCTTCGCACGCGATCCGCACGGCTACTACGCCGCCCTGCGCGCCCAGGGCCCGGTGGGCTGGGCGGAACTCGCGCCGGGTGTGCCGGCGTACGTCGTCACGGACCGGCGGGCGGCCCTGGACGTACTGCGCGACGCGGAGACCTTCTCGCACGACCCGCGCGCGTGGGAGGCCACGGTCCCCGACGACTCCCCGGTGCTCGCCATGATGCGCTGGCGGCCCAACGCGCTGTTCTCCGACGGCGGCGCCCATGTCCGCTACCGCACCACACTCATCGACGTCTTCGACCTGGTGGAGCCGCACGATCTGCGGGCGCGGGTGCACCGGGCGGTGCGGCTGCTGGTGAACCGCTTCGGTCCCCGGGGCGAGGCGGACCTGGTGACCGAGTTCACGCGCCCGCTGATGGCGCTGATCTTCAACAACCTGTTCGGGCTGCCGGACAGCCAGGGCGACCGGCTGAACGAGGGCCTCGGCAAGATGATGGAGGGCGGCGCCCAGTCCGCCGAGGGCGAGGCGGAGTACACCGAGTACGTCCTCAGGCTCATCGCCGCCAAGGCCAAGCGGCGCGGCGACGACCTGCCGAGCCGGCTGCTCGACCATCCCGCCGGGCTGACCCCCGAGGAGGTCACCTGGCAGGTGTTCCTCACGCTCGGCGCCGGCTACGAGCCGACCGCGAACCTGCTGTCCAACGCGCTGTCCAGGATCCTCGGCAACCCGGCCTACTACTCGACCCTCACCAGCGGTGCCCGGCCGGTGACGGACGCCGTGCTGGAGGTGCTGCACCACGAGACACCGCTGGCCAACTACGGCATCTACTACGCCCGTCGGCCGGTGTCCTTCCACGAAGTGTGGGTCCGGGCGGCGGTGCCGGTGGTGGTCTCGTTCGGGGCGGTCGGGCTGTTCGCCGAGCGGGAGCCGGCCGACGGCGGGCACCCGGCGGACGCCTCGCACCTGTCCTGGGGCGCCGGCCCGCACGCCTGTCCGGTCCGGCAACAGACCCTGCTCCTGGTGACCGAGGCGATCGAGCAGCTCACCCAGTGGCTGCCGGACCTCGACCCCGTCGTGTCCCGCGAGCGCCTCAGCTGGCGGCCCGGCCCGTTCCACCGTTCGCTGACTTCCCTGCCCGTACGGTTCAGCCCCCGCTCCCCCGACCAGCCAGGAGAGTTGTCGTGACCGTCACCGACCGCATCGCGCTCGACCCGTTCGGCGCCGACATCCCCGCCGAGAGCGCCCGGTTGCGCGCCCTCGGCCCGATCGTGCCCGTCGAGCTGCCCGGCGGCATCCCCGCGTGGGCGCCCACCCGTTACGAGGTCCTGAAGGAACTGATCCTCGATCCGCAGGTCAGCAAGGATCCCCGGCTGCACTGGCGACTGTTCCCGGAGATCGGCGACAACCCGTCCTGGGCCTGGATCCTGGGCTGGGTCGGCGTGGTCAACATGCTCTCCACCTACGGCCCCCACCACACGCGGCTGCGCAAGCTGGTGGCCCCCAGCTTCACCAGCCGGCGCACCGACGCGCTGCGCCCGCGCGTCGAGGCGATCACCACGGAGCTGCTCGACGCGCTGGAGACGGCCGGCGGCGACGGGCGGCCGGTCGACCTCCGGCAGGGGCTCGCGCACCCGCTGCCGATGACGCTGATCTGCGATCTGTTCGGCGTGCCCGAGGAGATGCGGGAGGACACCGCGCGGCTCATCGCGTCCCTCATGGACACCACCGACCCGAGCCCGGAGCAGGCCGCGTTCGTGCAGGAGCGGATCGGGGCGGTGCTGGGCGCGCTGATCGCGTACAAGGTCGAGCACCCGGGCGACGACATGGCCACGGAGCTGATCCGGGTGCGCGACGAGGACGGCGACCGGCTGAGCGACCAGGAGCTGCTGCACACGCTGCTGCTGGTCATAGGCGCGGGCTTCGAGACCACGGTCAACCTCATCGGCAACGCGGTCGTCGCGCTGCTGCGCGACCCCGCACAGCTGGCGGCCGTGCGTTCCGGCGCGGTCTCCTGGGGCGCGGTGATCGACGAGACGCTGCGGGTGCACCCCTCCATCGCCGCGCTGCCGTTGCGCTTCGCGGTGAGCGACCTGTCGGTCGGGGACGTCACCATCCCGGCCGGGGACGCGATCATCACGACGTACGCCGCCGCGGGGCTGGACCCGGAGCGCTACGGGCCGCAGGCGGGTGACTTCGACGCGGCGCGCGGGGCGGACGACCACATGGCGTTCGGCATCGGGGTGCACCGCTGCATCGGGGCGCCACTCGCCCGGCTGGAGGCCCTGACCGCGCTGCCCGCGCTCTTCGAGCGCTTCCCTGAGCTGCGGCTGGCCGTCGCGGACGACGAGTTGCGGCAGGTTCCCTCGTTCATCGCCCACGGCTGGCAGGAGGTGCCGGTCCTGCTGCGGGGCTGACGTGTGGTGGGGGCCCGACCGGTCCCCCGTTCCGGTCGTGCCCCCGCGGAGGTCGAAGTTACGTGTGAGCCGGGCCGTTGGGTATCGCGCCGATGCCCGACGGGCCGCGTGGGGCACTCACCCGTGCACAGGTGAGTCCGGTTGGCCCGGTTATGTTCGGCAGAGGGCGGGTTCCGCGAGGTCGCCGACGGCCAGATGGGCGAGGACCACCTCGTAGAGATCGCTGCCGGCGGCCAGCAGCTGGCGTTCCAGGACCGGTTCGGCGCTGCGGACGTGCTCGCGCACGGTCTGGGCGTGGACGCCGAGGTCCTGGGCCGCGCGTTCGGCGTTGCCGCCGGCGGCGATCCAGGCGCGCAGGGTGCCGCGCAGGTCCCGGCCGTCCCGGGTGAGGCGGGCGAGGAGGTCGTGCGCCCAGGTGCGGATCGGGGTGCCGGCGAGCAGGTCGCCGAGCCGGAGGGGGGCCGACCCGGTCGCCGTGCGCTCGGGGACCACCTCCACGCAGCCGGCCTGCGTGTTCAGGGCGAGGTGGGCGGCGGCGCGGACGGTGAGGTCGGAGAAGTCGGTGTGCAGCAGGCCCTCGACGCGGTCCATGCGGGCGCGGACGGTGTTGCGGCTGACGCCGAGGACCTTGGCCGCGCTCACGGCGGTGAACTCCAGGCCCAGCCGGGTGGTGGCGAGGAGTTCGGCCCGCGTGTGGTGCGGCAGGGTGTCGAGGGGGCGCAGGACGTCGGCGGACCAGGTGTGCAGCGCGGCCGGGTCCATGAGCCGCTCCGGGTGGGTCCGTTCGGCGTAGACGGCCGCGTGGTCGGGGCGGAAGCGGGCGACGGCCAGGGCGCTGATGGCCTGGCCGTAGGCGCCGGCGGTCTGAGCGAGGTTCTGCCGGACGCTGCCGCCGAGGAACGTGCCGGGGCGCCCCTCGACGAGCGCGCGCAGCCGCTCCCCCGCCGCGGCCGCCGGGCTGACGACGATCACGTGCCCGTCCATCGCGGGGCACCGCACGACCAGGGCCTGACCGCCGGTCGCCTCCAGGCACTCCTCGGCGAGGCGGTCGCGTTCCTCGGCGCAGACCTCGACGACGTACACGCTGGCCGTGTCGGTGTCCAGCAGTCCGGGCCACAGGCCCGCGGCGACCCGGCGGGCGGAGACCGTGTCCTGCACCATCAGCAGTTGCAGGATCGCCAGGCGCAGGTCGGAGGTGGCGCGGCGGAGCCGGCGTCCGGCGGCCGTCAGCTCGCGGTCGCGCAGGAGCAGTTCGAGGACTGAGGCGGTGCGGGTCACGATCTCGGCGGCGCGCCGGTCGAACGGGGTCGCGCGGGCGACGGCCAGGACGCAGGTCGCCGCCGGGTGCGGGACGGGGTGGCGCAACGCGACCAGACGGACCTGGCGGCCCCGGTCCTCCAGCGCGGCGGAGGAGATGCGGCCGGCGACGAGGTCCGCGACGAGCGCGGCGTCGAGGGCCATCGGCTCCCCGGCGAGCACGGCGCCGTCGCCGTCCTGGAGGCAGGCCGTTCCCCGCACGGCGTGCGCGAGCCAGGCGACGACCCGGCGCAGGTCGCGCCCGGCGGGACGCAGGTGGTCGAGGAGTTCCTCGGCCCAGGTCGCGCCCGCACCGTACGGCGTCTCGGTGTACGGGCCCTCGTCGGCTCGGCCGGCCACGGCTTCCTTCTCCTTGTCCATCGCGGTCCTCGCGGTCCATCGCGTTGACCTCGGCATTCGGAGGTGGACGTTACCCGACGGAGGGTACGGGGCGGGACTCACGTGCACGGGCCGGACGGGCGGGCTGCGGGATACGGCTCCGCCGGCGGTCTCGGGGGACGGACCGCCGGCGGAGACGGGGTGGCCCGGGGCCGGGGGAGGTCCCCGGGCGTCCATGGACGGGTTCCCCGCGACCGGCCGCGTACACACGGGAGTTGCCGCGCCGATTCACCCGGATCGGCACGGCGCCGATCCTCGGGGTCGGCCACGGCGGAGTCTCAAGGCCGGCATGACGACGAACGGAGCCGAAACGGAGGACGGCAACAATCCGGCCGCGCCGGAGTCGGGGCGCAAAAAGGGCACGCCAGGGGGCACGGGACGGACGCTCGGCGCGGGTCTCGGCCCCCGCCTGCGCGGCGAGCGCGGGGCGACGGCATAAGCTCGATGAATGGCGAAGTACTTCGACGTGCACCCCGACAATCCGCAGCCGCGCAGCATCGCCCAGGTCGCCGACGCCGTGCGCGCGGGCTCGCTGATCGCGTACCCCACCGACTCCTGCTACGCCCTGGGCTGCCAGCTCGGCAGCCGCGACGGGATGGACCGGATCCGTTCGATCCGCCACCTCGACGACCGGCACCACTTCACACTGATGTGCCGGGACTTCGCGCAGCTCGGCCAGTTCGTGCAGGTCGACAACGACGTATTCCGGGCCGTGAAGGCGTCGACTCCCGGCAGCTACACCTTCATCCTCCCGGCGACCCGGGAGGTGCCGCGCAAGCTGCTGCACCCCAAGAAGAAGACCGTCGGCGTGCGCATCCCCGACCACGTCGTCACCCAGGCCCTGCTGGCCGAGCTCGACGAGCCTCTGCTGTCCAGCACGCTGCTGCTGCCCGACGAGGACGAGCCGATGACCCAGGGCTGGGAGATCAAGGACCGCCTCGACCACGCGGTGGACGCGGTGGTCGACTCCGGGGACTGCGGCACCGAGCCGACCACGGTGATCGACTTCTCCGGCGGCGAGACGGAGATCATCCGGCGTGGCGCGGGCGACACCACGCGTTTCGAGTGACCTGAGGAACGCCGGATTCCGGAGACGTCGAGCAGGCCGGAGCCGGAACTCGCGTGACAGCATTGCCGCACACGCAGCGTCGAGGGGGCGACCGGACCCCCCTTGACGATTCCTCAGGGAGGCTCTCTCGCCATGACCGCCGTACAGGGAAACGCCGTGGACATCCCGACCGTGGACGGTACCGCCGACGCCTACCTGGTCCACCCCGTCGACGGGCGCCCCCGTCCGGCCGTCCTCGTCTATCAGGACGCCTTCGGCCCGCGTCCGCATCTGTGGTCCATGGCCGACCGGATCGCCGAGGCCGGCCACACGGTCCTCGTGCCCCATGTGTTCTACCGTCACGGGCGGGCACCCCTGGTCGAGTTGCCCGATTTCATCGACCCCTCGGTGCGTCCCGACCTCTTCGAGAAGCTCGGCCCGCTGATCCAGTCCCTCACTTCCGAACTCGCCATGCGGGACGCCGGCGCCTACCTGCACTGGCTCGCCGACTCCCCCTTCGTGGCCGACGGCCCGGTCGCGGTGACCGGCTACTGCATGGGCGCCCGGCTGTCCCTGCTGACGGCCGGCACCTATCCGGACCGGGTCGCGGCGGCCGCCGGCTTCCACGGCGGGTGGCTGGCCACCGACGCCCCGGACAGCCCGCACCTGCTGGCCGAACGCATCACCGCCGAGCTGTACTTCGCGCACGCGGACGGGGACTCGGGGATGCCCGAGGAGCAGATGCGGCGCCTGGAGGACGCGCTGACCGCGGCGGGGGTCCGGCACCGCTGCGAGGTCTACCCGCAGGCGCCGCACGGTTTCACGCAGGCCGACACGGCCGCGTACCAGAAGGAGGGCGACGAGCGGCACTGGACGGCGCTGCTGGACCTGCTGGACCGCACCTTCTGAAGCAGGTCGTCCCGGTCGCGCCCCAACCGCCCGTCCCGGCGCGCGACTTCTCAAACACAGGGTGCCCGCGGCGCGTCGGCCACGGGCACCTTTGTTTCTCCCGCGTTCCACTTGTTGACATGAACGCAACCCGGCGCAACGCTGAGAGCGCTCTCAGAACAGGTACGGACCAATGTCCGTACGACCCCGACCCCCACACGGAGGTGGAGAGTGCTCCCACGATTCACACGCCCCGCGCTGCCCCTGGCGGCCGCCTCGGCCCTGGTCGGCGCGCTGCTCGCGCTGGGCACACCGCAACCGGCCGGCGCCGCGGTGCCGGACACGATCGACCTGAAGGTCACGAACAATTCCGGCCGCGGCGAACCGCTGTACCTCTACGACCTCGGCACCCAGCTCTCCACGGGACGGCAGGGCTGGGCCGACGCGAACGGCGCCTTCCACGCCTGGCCCGCGGGCGGGAACCCGCCGACGCCCGCGCCGGACGCCTCGATCCCCGGGCCCGCCGCCGGGCAGTCGAAGACGATCCGGATCCCGAAGTTCTCCGGCCGGATCTACTTCTCCTACGGCCAGAAGCTGGTGTTCAAGCTGACCACCGGCGGGCTGGTGCAGCCCGCCGTGCAGAATCCGAGCGACCCCAACCGGAACATCCTGTTCAACTGGTCCGAGTACACGCTCAACGACTCCGGGCTGTGGCTCAACAGCACCCAGGTGGACATGTTCTCCGCGCCGTACGCGGTCGGGGTGCAGCGGGCCGACGGGAGCGTCAGCAGTACCGGACATCTCAAGCCGGGTGGCTACAACGGGGTGTTCACGGCCCTGCGCGGGCAGCCTGGCGGCTGGGGCGGGCTGGTCCAGACGCGGTCCGACGGGACCGTCCTGCGGGCCCTGTCACCGCTGTACGGGGTGGAGACCGGGGCCCTGCCGGCCACCGTCCTGGACGACTACGTCAACCGGGTCTGGCAGAAGTACACCTCGACGACGCTGACCGTCACGCCGTTCGCCGACCGGCCCGGCACCCGGTACTACGGCCGGGTCTCCGGGAACGTCATGAACTTCACCGACTCCTCCGGCGCGGTCGTCACCGCCTTCCAGAAGCCGGACGCGGACAGCGTGTTCGGCTGCCACAAGCGGCTCGACGCGCCCAACGACGCGGTGCGCGGGCCGATCTCCCGCACGCTGTGCGCGGGCTTCCACCGGTCCATGCTGCTGACCAGCACGAACCAGCCGGACACCAACCCGGCCGACTTCTACAAGGACCCGGTGACCAACCACTACGCCCGGATCGTCCACGGGCAGATGGCCGACGGCAAGGCGTACGCCTTCGCCTTCGACGACGTCGGCAACCAGGAGTCGCTCGTGCACGACGGCGGCCCCCGGCAGGCGTATCTGACGCTGGATCCGTATCGCTGACACGCGCGCGTCCCGCACGCGGACGGACTCCGCGTGCGGGACGCTCAGGGGCGGGGCGTCAGCTGGTCGTCAGGGCGGTGTCGTCCACGACGAAGCTGGTCTGCAGCGAGGAGTCCTCGACTCCGTTGAACTTGATCGTGACCGTCGAGCCCGCGAACGAGGACAGGTCGAAGGTCTTCAGGCTGTAGCCGGAGGCGGCGTTGAGGTTCGAGTACGTCGCCAGGGTCGTCGAACCGGCGGTGACCGTCAGCTTGTCGTACTGCGTGCTGCCGGTGGTCTCGGCGGTGTCGATGTGCAGGTAGTAGGTGAGCGAGGCCTTGCAGCCGCTCGGGATCGTCACCGACTGGGACAGCGAGTCGGTGTGCGTCGAGCCGTAGCCGTCGAGCCAGGCCTTGTAGGAGCCGGTGCGCGCCGCCTCACCGGAGTCGGTCGTGATCACACCGCTGGTGGCGGTCCACTTCGTGTTGCCCGACTCGAAGCCCGGGTTGCCGAGCAGTTGGGCCGAGGTGCAGGTGCCGCCGCCACCGGAGCTCACGGTCCAGGAGAAGGAGGCCGTGCCGGTCGCGCCGGTCGAGTCGGTCACCGTGACGGTGGTGCTGTAGGTGCCCGCGGCGGTGGGCGTGCCGGTGATCAGGCCGGTCGAGCTGTTGATCGACAGGCCGGTCGGCAGTCCGCTCGCGGCGTAGCTCAGGGCGCCGCTGTTGGTGCTGCTCGCCGAGACCTGCAGGCTCACCGCGGTGCCGACGGTGGAGGACTGGCTGCCCGGGTTGGTGACCGTCACACCGCTGCTGGGCGGGGTGATGTGGCTGCCCACGTTGATACCGGCGAAGGCGTTGCCGACCCCGGCGTACTGGGTCGAGTTCGTGCCGTACAGCGCCGCGGCCGCGTTGAGCGCGGCGGTGCGGGCCCCGGCGTAGTTGGTGCTCGACGTCATGTACGTCGTCAGCGCCTTGTACCAGATCTGCAGAGCGGCGGCCCGGCCGATGCCGGTGACCGCGACGCCGTCCGAGGTCGGGCTGTTGTAGGTCACGCCGTTGATGACCTTGGTGCCGCTGCCCTCGGAGAGCAGGTAGAACATGTGGTTCGCGGGGCCCGAGGAGTAGTGCACGTCGAGGTTGCCGACGCCGGAGTACCAGCTGTCGGCGGATCCGCCGTCCTTGCTGGGCTTGTCCATGTAACGCAGCGGGGTGCCGTTGCCGTTGATGTCGATCTTCTCGCCGATGAGGTAGTCGCCGACATCGGTGCTGTTGTTGGCGTAGAACTCGACGCCGGTGCCGAAGATGTCGGAGGTGGCCTCGTTCAGGCCGCCGGACTCACCGGTGTACTCCAGTCCCGCGGTGTTGGAGGTGACGCCGTGGCTCATCTCGTGACCGGCCACGTCGAGCGAGGTCAGCGGGTCGGCGTTGCCGGAGCCGTCGCCGTAGGTCATGCAGAAGCAGCCGTCGTCCCAGAACGCGTTCACGTACGCGTTGCCGTAGTGCACGCGGGAGTAGGCGGCGACGCCGTCGTTCTTGATGCCGCTGCGGCCGAAGGTGTTCTTGTAGAAGTCCCAGGTCTCCTGCGCGCCGTAGTGGGCGTCCGCGCCCGCGGTGGCCGCGTTGGACGTGGTCCCGTTGCCCCAGGTGTCGCTGGTCTGGGAGAACAGCGTGCCGGTCCCCGAGGTGCCGTGGTTCAGGTTGTAGGTCTTGTGGCCGCCACGCGTCCCGTCGGTCAGCGTGTAGTTCGACCCCGACTGGGTCGTCGTCAGCGTGACCTGGCCGCTGTACTGGGTGTTGCCGATACCGGTGTCGATCGCCTGGTAGCGGTGGAGTTCCTTGCCTGTGGTGGCGTCGGTGATGACGTGCAGCCGGCTGGGCGTGCCGTCGTCCTGGAAGCCGCCGATCACGGTCTCCCAGGCGAGCTTCGGGGTGCCGGTGCCGGCCCAGATCACCTTGCGGGCACTGTCGGTGGTGGCCTTCTTCGCGTCGAGGGCCTTGAGGGCCTTGGTCTGGGCGGCCGACTTGGTGAAGGTCGCGGCGGTCGAGGCCACCTTGATGGTGTGCTTGTTGTTGAAGGTGGCGCTCACCGTGCCGGCGGCCACGGAGGCGGGCGGCGTGTGCACGACGAGGTCACCGCCGAGGACGGGCAGGCCGTCGTAGGTGCGCTCGTAACGGGTGTGCAGGGTGCCGTCGTTGTCCTTGGCGACGTCCTTGACGACCAGCTTCTCCTTGGCGCCGAGGCCCAGGGTGCGGGCGGTCGTGGCCGTCCGCTGCTGGGCGCTCCTGATCAGCGCGCCGTGCTGGGCCGGGGTCAGCTTGGCCTCCAGGCCGCCGGTGCGCAGCGGACCGGGGTGGGGGGCCGCGGGCTTGGCGTTCGCCGGAACCGCCTGGATACCGACGGCGAGGAAGGCCGCGGTGGAGACCAGGGCGGCTCCGACCGCGGAACGTCTGTGGGGAAGGCGTCTCACTCGTACTCCTCCTGCTGCGGCCGCCGGGGTTGCGGCCGGTGACAGACCGGCCAGACGGGTGTGCTGACCGGAATGAGCTGAGCTGTGCGGGAGCATGCTCCGTGTGTGGACCATGGAGAACCTGTGGGGGGTCGGGGGGAGGGTTTCAGACTTGTCCCGTCCATGTCACTATCCTCGGTAACAGTCAAGGGTTTTCCCTACGCAGCCGGCCACCCGCCCCGGTAACACCCCCGACGCACACGGGGAGTTGACGGATTGACGGATCCGGCGCGTCCCCACCGACCGCCGTCGTGTTGATCGTTGCTACGGTGAACCGGTGTCTGACTCCTCACGCGACACCGCGGAAGGCGCCGGCTGGGGCGCCGCCGAACCCGGTGGCTACAAGACGTTGATGCCGGAGCACGTGGAGAAACTCTCCTGGCTCAACCCGAAGACGCTGTGGGCCGCCCGCAACGGGACGGTGGCGTCCTGGTTCGGCGATCCGACGGGCCGTACCCGCGGCCGTTGGGTGGCGCAGCGGGCCGCCGCCGGGGCCCGGGCCGACAAGGTGATCCGACGGGAGGTGCCGGAGCGGTTCTCGTTCATGGTCATCGGGGACACCGGAGAGGGCGACGACTCCCAATATGCCGTCGTACCGGGCTTCTTGAGGGCAAGTCGGGGGACGGACTTCGCGGTGATCGCGAGCGACGTGATCTACCCGGTCGGCAGCACCGACGACTACGGCACCAAGTTCTTCCGCCCGTACCGGGACTACCGGGCGCCGATCTACGCGATACCCGGCAACCACGACTGGTACGAGGACCTCGGCGGGTTCATGCGCGTCTTCTGCGACGACGCCCCTCCGCTGGACCCCGAGCCGGCCCCACGCCCGCTCAGCCGCGCCTGGTGGCGCGCGCTGCTGTGGCACAAGGCGCGCCCGGCGGACGAGCAACGCCTGGCCGCGGCACGGGCGTTGCGCTCGGCGCCGGAGCAACGCGCCGTACAGCCGGGCCCGTACTGGGCCATCGACGCCGGACCGGTGCGGATCGTCGGCATCGACACCGGACTGCTCGGCACCATCGACGCCGAGCAGGGCGCGTGGTTGCGGGAGGTGTCCCGGGGGCCGCGCCCGAAGATCCTGGTCACCGGCTCGCCCCTGTACGTCGACGGCGAGCACCACCCGTGCGCCATCGAGGGCGGCGGCACCGTCGACGACATCGTCCGCGACCCGGACCACCACTACGTGGCGGCGATCGGCGGCGACATCCACAACTACCAGCGCTATCCGGTCGACGTGGACGGGCGCACCATCCAGTACGTGGTCGCGGGCGGCGGCGGGGCCTTCATGCACGCCACGCACACCATCCCCCGGGTGTCGATCGCCGGCGTCACCGAGGAGGACTTCCGCTGCTATCCGCTGCGCGGCGACTCCCTGGCCTTCTACAGCAAGCTGTACGCCCGCCGTCTGCTCCTGCGCCGCCTCTTCCCCCTGAGCGAGGCCGAGGGGACGGCGGTCGTCGCCGAGCGGCTCGGGATCAAGCCCGTCCGGTCCCCCGGCCCGGACGTGCGGGTCACCCGGCGGACCCGGCTGGTCGCCACCCTGCTCGGCGCCGGCGGCCGCCCCGACCGCACCTCGCGGTTCCGGCTGCCCGTGCGCAAGCTCTACACGCGGCTCTTCTCACCGAGCTCGACGACCTACAGCCCGCCGTTCTTCAAGTGCTTCCTGCGCCTCGACGTCGGCCCCGAGGAGCTGCGGATCCGCTGCTTCGCGGCGACCGGCAACCGCGCGCAAGAGGTGGACCCGCCGATGGAGGACGAGGTCAGGATCCCGCTGAGCCGATCACACCACGGCTGATCACACGGCCGCTGATCACACGGCCGCAACAATCGGCTGCCACAATCGGGACAGAACCGCCGTACGCCCGCCGGAGGAGCCCGTGCCGCCCACCTCACGCCCGCTGCGCAAGCTCGGCTTCCTGACCATCGGCCTGTTCGACGGGGCGGATCCGCGGCCTGGCCACGAGTCCACGCTGGAGATCATCGAGCTGGGCGAGCGGCTGGGCTTCGACAGCGCCTGGGTGCGGCACCGGCATCTGCAGTACGGCATCTCGTCC
This sequence comes from Streptomyces sp. NPDC054794, assembly GCF_053611585.1. Taxonomy (NCBI): domain Bacteria; kingdom Bacillati; phylum Actinomycetota; class Actinomycetes; order Kitasatosporales; family Streptomycetaceae; genus Streptomyces; species Streptomyces sp. NPDC054794. The sequence goes on from NZ_JBSHAQ010000035.1 coordinate 80,784, forward strand.
CCCGTCGCCGTCCTGGCGGCGGCCTCGCAGCGGACCAGCCGCATCGAGCTCGGCACCGCGGTCATCCCGCTGGGCTGGGAGAACCCGCTGCGGCTGGCCGAGGACCTGGCGACGGTCGACCTCCTGTCCGGCGGCCGCCTCAACCCGGGCGTCAGCGTCGGCCCGCCGATGCACTACGAGCGGGTCAAGGAGGCGCTGTACCCGGACACGGCCGACGTGGAGGACTTCGGCTTCGAGCGGGTGCGGCGGCTGCTGGACTTCGTGCGGGGCGAGCGGGCCAGTGACTTCAGCGGCGTCGAGGGGTTCGAGGTGTTCGCGGACACCGTGCAGCCGAACTCCCCGGGCCTGGGCCGGCGCCTGTGGTACGGCGGCGGCAGCCTGCGCTCGGCGCGCTGGGCGGGCGAGCACGGGATGAACTTCCTGACCAGCAGCGTCGTCAAGGCGGAGCGGGAGGCAGGGGCGGCGGAGGCCACGAAGGCGGCGGACGGGGCCTCGGACTTCGCCGCGATCCAGCTGTCCCACATCCGCGAGTTCCGCGCCCACCACCCCGACGGCGAGGCGGCCCGTGTCTCCCAGGGCCTCGTCGTCGTCCCCACCGACTCCGCCTCGCCCGAGCAGCGCGCCAAGTACGAGGAGTACGCCGCCCGGCGCCTGCCCCGCACGGCGGCGCCGCAGGGCCCGGCGCGGCTGCTGTTCGCGCCGGATCTGGTGGGCACCTCGGCCGAGCTCGCGGAGCGGCTGCACGCGCACGTGGCGTTCCGCGAGGTCGACGAGGTGGCGTTCGCGCTGCCGTTCACCTTCGAGCACGAGGACTACGTACAGATCCTCACGGACATCGCCACGCGGCTCGGCCCGGCGCTGGGGTGGCGGCCTTCGGGCTGACGCCGGTCACCAGTGGCCCGGCCGCGTTCCCACCAGCGGCTGTGACGGCGTGCCGTCCACGCCCACGGGTACGTCACCGGTGAGCATCACCCGGTGCATGACGCGCGGGAAGTCCAGGTGGGCGTTGTCGCTCGGGGCCAGGTGGATGGTGGCCCGGTTGTCCCAGAAGGCCACGCTGCCGGGCTCCCAGCGGAAACGGACCGTGTACTCGGGCCGAACGGCCTGCTCCAGCAGCATCTCCAGCAGCGCCGCGCTCTCCGGCCGGGAGACTCCGACGATCCGCTCGACGTAGTAGCCGTTGACGAAGAGCACCCGCTCCCCCGTCTCCGGGTGGACCCGCACCAGCGGGTGGACGGAGGCCACCTGATGGTCCAGCAGATGCCGCAGGTAGGAGTCGTCGCCCGGCCGGGGCTGGTAGCCGACGCCGAGCCGGTGCTCGGCCCGCAGCCCGTCGACGAACGCGCGCACCGGCGCGGACAGTCCGGCGTAGGCGGCCGCCAGATTCGACCAGGTGGTGTCGCCGCCGTACGGCGGGACGGTCTCGGCGCGCAGCACGGTCGCCGCGGGCGGGTCGACGCGGGCACCGTGGTCGCAGTGCCAGCCGCGCAGCAGCGTGTGCCGGCGCCGCTGGAGCCATTCGTCGTGCTCCATGCCGAACCGGCCGCCCAGCTCCAGCCGGTCCGCGGTCGTCTCCACCTCGGGGAAGTCCGGCGGCGAGACGCTGCCGCGCCGGCCCAGGACGACCGGTTCGCCGAAGCGGCGGGCGAAGGCGACATGCCCGGCGTGGTCCAGCCGCTGGTCGCGGAAGAACACCACCTTCCAGCGCAGTACGGCCTGCCGGACGACGGCGACCGCGTCGTCGTCGAGGCCCTCGGCCAGATCGACGCCGGTGATCTCGGCGCCGATGTGCCCGGCGACAGGTCGCACCTCGATCCCGCCGACCCGCCGCGCCGTCCGCTCCGCCGCCCGGTCCTCCGTGCCCCTGCCCGTCGTCATGCGCGCTCCGATGGTCGTCTCGTCGTCCGTACCGGCGATCACGAAGATCGTGTCAGCGAATCGGCCGCGTGGCGACAGTGGATCACTGGTCCCGCGTCCGCTGCGGCTCCTCGGCCCGCTCCCGCCCGGCATCGGGGCCGTCCGAAGCGTCCCGGCCGTCCCGGGTCGCGGTGAGGCTGCCGAGGATGTCGAGGAGTTCGGCGCTGCGGCCGCCCGGCTCGGCGTGGAACACCACCAGCGTGAGGCCGTCCGTGCCGTCCACGGACAGCTTCTCCGAGCGCAGGTCGAGCTCGCCGACCTGCGGATGCCTCAGGTGGCTCACCCGGCCGCGCCGGGGCCGCACCTCGTGCCGGGCCCACAGCTGCCGGAACCGTTCGCTGCGCAGCGACAGGTCGCCCACCAGGTCCCGCAGCCGGGGGTCGTCGGCCTCGGGCCCCGCGTTGGCCCGCAGAGTGGCCACACCCTCCTCGGTGAGGTCCTCCCAGTCCCGGCGCAGCTCGCGCTCGGCCGGGTCGAGGAAGACGGCCCGCAGCAGGTTGACGCCGGGCCGGTAGCTGGGGGTCAGCGCCCGTGCCAGCGCGTTGGCGGCCAGGCAGTCGGTGTAGCGGTTCTGGACATAGGCGGGGTTGCGCGTCCACCCGTCGATGAGCTGGAGGATGCCGGCGGGCACCTGCTCCGGCCTGCGCGGCGACCGGCCTCGGGGCGCGCGTCGTACGTCGCCGGGCCGCTCCTGGGCCAGCCCGACCAGGTACGCGGTGGCGTCGGCGTCCAGTCCCAGCACCCCGGCGATGGCCTCCAGCACCTGAAGGGACGGGTTGCGGTCGCGGCCCTGCTCCAGCCGGAGGTAGTAGTCGGAACTGATGCCGGAGAGCATCGCGACCTCCTCGCGGCGCAGGCCCGGCACCCTGCGCAGCCCGCCCCCGGGCAGCCCGACGTCCTGCGGCCGGACCAGCGCCCGCCGTGCGCGCAGAAACTCCCCCAGCGCGTTCGTACCACCGTCCATGCCACCACCGTACGGCCGGACCCCGCACGGGTGGCTGGCCCTGTCACTCCCAGGAACACGGGGGCACTGCCGCCGGGCGCGCGGGCGGCGCAGGGTGGAGGACGAGGGCGGGTCACCGGATCGCGTCGGTGGCCCCCGAGACTTCACGAGAGGTACGACATGTCTACGACACTCGGCGGCACCGTGACCCCGGCCGACGGCCTGACCCTGACCCGGATGGGCTACGGCGCCATGCAGCTGGCCGGACCGCACGTCTTCGGTCCGCCCGGGGACCGGGACCGGGCCGTCGCGGTGCTCCGCGGGGCGGTGGAGGCGGGCGTCACGCACATCGACACCGCCGACTTCTACGGCCCCGCCGTGGTCAACGAGATCATCCGGGAGGCCCTGTATCCCTACCCCGCCGACCTGCGGATCGTCACCAAGGTGGGCGCCCGCCGCGGGGCCGACGGCAGCTGGATCGTCTCCCGGCACCCCGAGGACCTGAAGGCGCAGGTCCACGACAACCTCCGGCACCTGGGGCTGGAGACACTCGACGTGGTCAACCTGCGCCTCGGCGACGTGGACACCCCGAACGAGGACCCGGTCGCCGACCAGTTCGGCGCCCTGGCCGAACTGCGGCAGCAGGGCCTGATCCGCCACCTCGGCCTCAGCGCGGCCTCGGCCCGGCAGCTCGACGAGGCACGGTCCATCGCGCCCGTGGTCACCGTGCAGAACCTCTACAACCTGGCCCAGCGACAGGGCGACGCCCTGGTCGAGCGCACCGCGGCCGAGAACATCGCCTTCGTTCCGTACTTCCCGCTGGGCGGCTTCACCCCGCTCCAGTCCGAGACGCTCACCAAGGTCGCCGCCCGCCTGGACGCCTCCCCGCAGCAGGTCGCCCTGGCCTGGCTGCTGCGGCGCTCGCCGAACATCGCGCTCATCCCCGGCACCTCCTCCCCCGAGCACCTGCGCGAGAACCTGGCCGCCGCCGACCTGACCCTGCCCGCCGACGCGCTCGCCGAGCTGAACGGCATCGGGCGGCAGGAGGAGCGCTGAGGCCGTCGGGGACGACGGCGCCGAGGTGTGACCCCACGATTGACGGATTAGCAGATTCCGGCCCCAACTCGCTTGCGTGGCCTCTATGTTCACGGCGGTACTCGATCACGTCCGCCGTCTCAGGAGGCTGCTCCTCATGCGCAACGCGCTCCGTATCGCTCTCACCGGGGTCGTGGCCGCCGCCACCATGCTCGCGTGCGGCACCGCCCGGGCCACACCCGCCGGGCCGGGGGTCACCGCCCGGGTGATCAGCCAGAAGACCGTCGGCGGCACCGACTACGTGCTGCGCGAGATAACGATCCCGCCCGGGCAGGCCACCGGATGGCACTACCACGACGGCCCGTTGTACGGCTTCGTCAAGCAGGGCACCCTCAGCCACTTCGACTCCGCCTGCGCCCAGGACGGCCTGTACCGGGCGGGCGACGCGCTGCGGGAACCGGCCGGGCCGGGCAACGTCCACATCGGCCGCAACCTGGGCGACACCCCGCTCGTCCTCGACGTGCTGTACGTCCTGCCGCACGGCTCGCCGTTCTCCGAGGACGCGCCGAACCCCGGCTGCCCGTTCCAGTGATCAGTGCGCCGGCAGCGGCTGTTCGGCCCAGATCGTCTTGCCCTTGCCCGTCTGCCGGCTGCCCCAGCGCTGGGTGAGCTGGGCGACCAGGAGCAGTCCGCGGCCTCCCTCGTCGAAGGCGTGCGCCCGGCGCAGGTGCGGTGAGGTGGAACTGCCGTCCGAGACCTCGCAGATGAGCGCGCGGTCGCGGATCAGCCGCAGCTGGATGGGCGGTTCGCCGTAGCGGATCGCGTTGGTGACGAGTTCGCTGACGACGAGTTCGGTGACGAAGGCGATCTCGTCCAGCCCCCAGGCGGACAGCCGTTCGACGGCCGCCTGGCGGGTGGCGGCCACCTCGGCGGGGTCGGGCGGCACGTTCCAGGCGGCGACCCGGTCGGCGCCGAGGGCCCGGGTGCGGGCGATCAGCAGGGCCACGTCGTCGCTGGGCTGCTCCGGCAGAACGGCCTTGAGCACGTTGTCCCCGAGGGCCTCCAGCGAGTCGGCGGGCACGTTCAGGGCGCGCAGGAACTCGTGGGTGGCCCGGTCGACGTCACGGTCGCGGTCCTCGACGAGGCCGTCCGTGTAGAGGGCGACGACCGAGTCCTCGGGCAGTTCGAGCTCGGTCGCCTCGAACGGGAGGCCGCCGACGCCGAGCGGCGGCCCCGCCGCTATGGAGATGAGCTGCGCGACGCCGCCGGGCAGCACGAGGGCCGGTGCCGGATGGCCGGCGGCGGCCAGGGTGAGGTGGCGCGAGATGGGGTCGTAGACGGCGTACAGGCAGGTCGCGCCCAGCCCGGCGACCTCCTCGTCGCTCTCCGCCTCGGCCGCGAGGTGGGTGACCAGGTCGTCCAGGTGGGTGAGGAGCTCGTCGGGAGGCAGATCCACGTCCGCGAGGGTGCGTACGGCCGTTCGCAGCCGCCCCATGGTCGCCGACGACTGGATGCCGTGCCCCACGACGTCGCCCACGACCAGGCCGACGCGGCTGCCGGAGAGCGGGATCACGTCGTACCAGTCGCCGCCGATCCCCGCCAGCGACCCGCACGGCAGATAGCGGTGCGCGACGTCCAGCGCCGCCTGTCCGGGCAGCCCTCGGGGCAGAAGGCTGTGCTGCAGGGCCAGCGCGGTGCTCCGCTCGCGGGCGAAGCGGCGGGCGTTGTCGATGCAGACGGCGGCCCGGCTGGCGAGCTCCTCGCCGAAGACGGCGTCGGCGGGGACGTAGGAGTCCGGGTGTGCCATGCGCACGCTCACCGCGACGCCCAGGGTGGTGCCGCGGGCGCGCAGCGGCACCGCGAGCATCGAGTGGACGCCCCTGCGGTGGGCGCGGCCCTCCGGGGAACGCGCGTTGCGTTCCTCGATCCACCGGTCGAACTCCGGCTCACCGGGACGGCCGAGCACCGCGCGGCCCTCGCGCAGCGCCCGCGCCGGTGGCGAGGAGTGGTGGTAGAACTGCGCCTCGCCCAGGCTCACGGCCGCTCCCGGGTTGCCCGCCGTGGTGGAGCCGTGCGCGACGCGGCGCAGGACGATGTCGCCGTCGGGGAGCATCGGCGGCTCGTCCGCACCGAGGACCCAGTCGAGCAGATCGACACTGGCGAAGTCGGCGTACTTCGGCACCAGGAGTTCCACCAGTTCCTCGGCGGTGCGCACCACGTCCAGGGTGGTGCCGACGGCGGTCGCCGCCTCGTTCAGCAGGGCCAGGCGCAGACGGGCCCAGTACTGGTCGGAGCTGTCGAACGCCGCGAGGGCGACCGCGCTCACCTCGCCCGACGGCTGGTCCCGCAGGGGCCACATCTCGATGTTCCAGGCGTGGCCGCTGCCGGCGGGCGCGTCCGTGAAGCTCTCGTAGCGGACCGGCAGGCCGGTCTCGACGACCTGGCGCATATGCCGGAGGAAACCGCGGTTGTCCTCGCAGTTCTCGTTGTTCTCGTCCACGCCCGCCATGAGGAACCGGCCGATCAGCGCGTCTTCGGAGGTGCCCAGGACCTGGCAGGCCTCGTGGTTGAGGCGCAGGTAGTGCTGCCGTGTGTCGAAGACCGACATCGCCATGGACGCCTGCTGGAAAGCCTGGCCCGCCAGGGTGGGCTCGGGCCCCCGGTTCTCCTCGGCCGTGATCACGTATCCGTTCGGCCCGCCGTCCGGGCCGAGCACCGGGCACGCCGTCAGGGTCAGTTCGACGCGGTGGCCGTCCCGGTGGCGCAGCGCGACGGGTCCGCCGCGGGCGGCGCGGGTCCGGACCGGCAGCGCCTCCGCGAGCAGGCCGGCCGCCGGCTGACCCACGACCTCCTCGGCCGAGCGGCCCGTGAGCAGCCTGGCCCCCTCGCTCCACCCCGTCACCACACCGAGGTCATTGATGATCGCCGCGGCCGCGACACGCTCCATACGCCCCAGGATGATCCCTTTGTTCCGGGGCCTCAACCGCGCGAGCGGCTCTCCTCACCCCCGCTTGGCGCTCAGCGCGGCCAGGGCCCGGTCGGCGTGCGTGTTCATGCGCAGCTCGCTGCGGACGACCTCCAGGACCGTGCGATCCCGGTCGATGACGAAGGTGACCCGCTTGGTGGGCGCGAGCGTGAAGCCGCGCTTCACGCCGAACCGCTCGCGGATCGCCCCGTCGGCGTCGGACAGCAGGGGCATGCCGAGCGTGTGGCGTCCGGCGAACTCCTGCTGGCGTTCGACGGAGTCGCCGCTGATCCCGACGGGCCGCGCCCCGACGGCCGCGAACTCGGCGGCGAGGTCGCGGAAGTGGCAGGCCTCGGCGGTGCAGCCGGCGGTCAGGGCCGCGGGGTAGAAGAAGAGGACGACGGGGCCGTCGGCGAGCAGCTCCGAGAGCCTGCGCGGCGCACCGGTCTCGTCCGGGAGCGTGAAGTCCTCGACCTTGTCTCCGACAGCGATGCGCTCCGTCATGACCGGCCCTCCTCGTTCCGGGCGACACCGCGGGCCCACAGCACCAGCGGCACCTGCAGGGGCAGCCGGGCGAGGGCGGCCGCCCTGAGCGGCGCGGGGCGGTGTCGCCAGTCCACGGCCATCTGGACGTTCGCCGGGAACACCCCGACGAAGAAGGCCGCGGCCGCCCGTGCCGCGGCGGCGCGCGTACGGGGCAGCGCCACGCCCGCCGCGAGCGCCAGTTCGACGGCGCCGCTCGCATACGTCCAGGTCCGGGGCGAGCCGGGCAGCGCCTTCGGAATCGTCGCGTCGAACTGCCGCGGGGCGGCGAAGTGGGCGACCCCCGCGGTGGCCAGCAGACCGGCGAGCAGCAGGGGCGAGCGTTCGGACCGTGGCACGGTTCCTCCTCTGACGACCTGCTGCCGGATATTACTCGACGGTAGGCGCCCCCGGGGCCGCACCGGAGGCAATCGTTCAGCGCCGTCAGCGGGTCGGGCTGCCGGGCCCGGGCGCTCAGGTACGTGATGCGAGTGAGCGCTCGCTCGATCTCGACGACCTCCGGGGAGGCGGCCGGGGCGGCACGCCCGTTCCCGGGGACGTCCCCGCCGTTCCACGGGACGCGGGGACGGCATTCCGAAGATTCGCCGCGGAAACGCTGGGGGTCGTGATCACCGCTTCGTGGTCACGAGAACGACTGCCCGGAGGTTTCCATGATCCGACGGACCCTGAAGAGCGGCCTGTTGGCCACCGTCGCGGTGTTCGCCCTCCTGCCCACGGCGGCCGGCGCCGCCGAGGCGGGCCACACCGCGCCGCTCCCCGCGCCCGCCACCACGGCGCAGTACGGCGCACCGTCACTGCTGCCGGCCCCCGCCCGACGGGCACCGGCCACGCACCGCACGACGCACCGCGTACACCGCGTGCACCGCACCCGGCACTCCGCCTGCCCGACCCACCGCGCCGTCCGGCGGACCACGCACCGCCGCCACACCCCCGCCATCGGGCGGGTGACCACACACCGTCTGGCACTCAACGTCCGCTCCGGCCCGGGCACCGGCTACCGCGTGGTGGGGTACCGGCACGCGAACCGGCGTGTGGCGCTCGCCTGCAAGACGTACGGGTCCTGGGTGCGCGGCACCGGCGTCTGGTACCGGCTCACCCACCACCGGGGCTACGTCTCCGCCCACTACGTCCGGGGCGGCGCCGCTCTGCCGTGGTGCTGACAGCTCCCGCCCGCCCTGCTCCCTGACCGTCGAGGCCTGTTCGGGACCGCGCGTCCTCGAACAGGCCTTCGGCGCGCCCCCCTTGTCTCACCTTCCTGCCACCTCACCACGGGTTGCGCCGCGGGCTCTCTGGGCAGCCATTCCGACAACAGGGGCGAAACGCCCATAGTGGATTGGGAGTCGAGGGACGCACCATGCTGCAGCCCCCAGCACCGGCCACGCCGGACGAGCCGTTGGCGGCGCGACTGCGCGAGCTCAAGGACCGTAGCGGACTCAGCCTGGCGGCCCTGGCCGCCCGCACCCCGTACAGCAAGTCCGCCTGGCACCGCTATCTGACCGGCGGTCAGCCGCCGCCGCGCTCGGCCGTGGAGGCCCTCGCCCGCATCGCGGACGCCGACCCCGCCCCCGTGCTGGCCCTGTGGGAGGCCTGCGAGGGGGCGCCGGGCGCGACACCGTCCGGCACGAGCGCCGAAGTACCGTCCTCCCGGGCCCGGTCGCGGCGACTGCCCCTGCTCGCCCTGCTGACCGTGGCCACCGCGGCGGCCGCGGCGCTGGCCCTGTCCGCCCGGCACGGCGCGCCCCGTACGCAGGACGTCGTGGCGGCACCGCGCTGTCACGGGCCGTCCTGCCAGGGCCAGTTGCCCGACGTGTCGGTCTGCGCGCGGGACGCGCGGACCGAGAGCACGGTCACCGACACCGGTTACGACGTGCGACTGCGCTACTCCCCCGCCTGCGGCGCGGCCTGGTCCGAGGTGCGGATGCGCTCCCCGCACACCCGGGAGATCTCGGTACGCAAGGGCGAGCAGATGCTCTCGGCGACGTATCCGGCCGACGACGCGGCGGGGTACACCAGCCCGATGCTCGCCGTCCCGTCGGCCAAGGGCGTGGAGGCCTGCGCCGAGGTGGACGGGGAGCTGGCGTGCACGGGCCTGGACGCGGAGGAGTCCGCGGCCCAGCCGTGAGGCGCGCTGCGCCGCGCCCCGGATGTGGGCGCGGCGTCGCGTGGGGGCGCGGACGTCGGGTGGCGGCGGGGACGTCGGGTTCGGAGCACCTCGACCACGTACGAGAGAATCTGCGCCCCCAACTCGTCGTGGCGGCCCGCCAGTCGGGCCGGTGCGCGCCTTCCGGGGCCACCGGCCCGCCGGACGCGCCCAATCAGGGGAACCGGCGCCGAAGCGCGCGTATGGCAGCCGGGCGCGGTCGACAACTTCAGCCGTGACCGCCGAGACCCTGCCGCTGATCCCGCCGATGCTCGCCACGCCCGGCACGCTGCCGCCCACCGCGCAGGACGACCGGTGGGCGTACGAGACCAAGCAGGACGGCCAGCGGGTGCTGGTCTACCTGCCTGGCGACGGCAGCGTGCTGCTGCGCGCCCGCTCCGGCGAGGACATCACCGCCGCCTACCCCGAGCTGCGGCCGCTCGGCCCGCTCCTCGGGAGCACCCCCGCGATCCTGGACGGCGAGGTCCTCGCCCTCGACGAACAGGGGCGCGCCGACTTCCAGTTGCTGCAGAGCCGGATGGGCCTGGCCCACGCCCCGGCCCGCGCGGCGCGCCGGGCGGCGCAGGTCCCGGTCCACCTCGTGCTCTTCGACGTACCGCACCTGGGGCAGCCCCTGCTCGCCCACCCCTACGCGCGGCGGCGGACGCGGCTGGAGGAGCTCGGCCTCGACGGGCCGCACTGGTCGACCCCGGCCGCCGTGGTCGGACACGGCGCCGAGGCCCTGCGAGCCACCCGTGAGCACGGTCTGGAGGGGGTGGTGTGCAAGCGGCTGGACTCGCGGTACACGCCCGGAGTGCGCTCCCGCGCCTGGATCAAGATCCGCAACCTGCGCAGCGAGGACGTGATCGTCGGCGGCTGGCTGCCCGGCAAGGGGCGGATCTCCGGGCTGCCGGGCGCGGTGCTGGTCGGCCAGCGGGCCGGCGGGCGGCTGCGGTACGTCGGCGGGGTGGGCACCGGCTGGAGCGAGGCCGAGCGCGCCGAACTGGCGGCGCTGCTGCGGGCCGCCGAGACCGGCGTGTGCCCCTTCGACCCGGCCCCGCGGGTCTTGGGCGCCCACTGGGTACTCCCCCGGCTGGTCGGTGAGGTGAGCTACAGCACCCGGACCCGGGCCGGGCTGCTGCGCCAGCCGTCCTGGCTGCGGCTGCGCCCGGACCTGACGCCGGAGGAGTCCTCGGCCGACCTTCCCGACCCGCCCGGCCAGGCCCGCTGACCCCTGCCCACCCGCTCTCCTCCTGACACTCCGTCATGATCCAAGAGTTGGGCCCGCCTTCACCGCCGGTACGCGTGCGACCCCTTGGCGCCGCCGGGACTCCACGGGAAGCTGAACTGCCCCTTCCCCCAAAGCCGTTGGGCCGCGCCCAAGAGGAGACGCAGTGACCTCACCGGAGTTCAGGGCACACCGCAGACGCTGGCTCACCGGGCTGGCCGGCGCCGCCGCCCTCGTCATCGCCTTCCCCTCCGTCGCCTTCGCCGCACCGCCCCAGGCGCTGCCCGTCAACGCCGAGCAGGCGGAGCTGACGTACCAGCCCGCCTTCGACTACGACACCGACGGCTGCTACCCCACCCCGGCCATCGGCCCCGACGGCACCGTCAACGGCGGACTCAAGCCGACCGGTGCCCTCAACGGCCAGTGCCACGACGCCTCGGACCTCGACAACACCAACAGCTACTCGCGCTACAAGTGCAACAACGGCTGGTGCGGCTACCTGTACGGCCTGTACTTCGAGAAGGACCAGGCGCTCGCCGGCACCAGCATTGGCGGCCACCGCAACGACTGGGAACACGTCGTGGTGTGGGTGCAGAGCGGCCAGGTCCGGTACGTCTCGACCTCCAACCACGGTTCGTTCACCGTGCACCCCGTCTCCGAGGTCCGGTTCGAGGGCACGCACGCGAAGGTCGTCTACCACAAGGACGGCATCAGCACGCACTGCTTCCGCCTGGCCAACTCCCACGACGAACCGCCGGAGAACCACAAGCACACCTGGCAGTACCCGCCGCTCGTCGGCTGGAACGGCTACCCCGCCGGTCTGCGCGACAAGCTCAGCGCGTACGACTTCGGCAGCGCCCACTTCGGCCTGAAGGACGGCAGTTTCGCCGCGCACCTCTCCTCGGCCAAGCCGTCCGGAATCGCGTTCGACCCGAACGCCTGACCGCCACCGATCACCGGCGCGCTCGTTCTCGGAGCGTGACAGTGATCGGCGGACGTGACGGCGGATTCTCCCGGCGGGGGTTCCTCGCCGCGCTGAGCGCGGCGGGAGCCTTCGGCGCCGCGGCCCGGATTCCGGTCAATCCAGAGAATTCGACGAATCCGCGGAATCCTGAGCATCCGGGGAAGGGGTCCGACATGCCTTCCCTCACCTTCGACGATCCCGGCGCCCAGCACCGGATCGGCGGCCTGTACGCGGCCGCGCTCAGGAACGTGTTCGACACCAACACGCTGCGCGCGGACCCGGCGGTGTACGACCGGGCCGGTCTGCTCTCCTACCCGCCGGGCACCGTCGTCCGGGCCGGTGGCGGCTATCCCGCCCCGCAGCGGTGGACACGGGACGCGGCGGTGAACGCGTGGAGCGGGGTGAGCCTGCTGGCTCCCGACCTCGGCCGCAACACCCTCTGGTCGGTCGTCGACCGCGGTCCCGACGGGCTCGTCGTCCAGCAGGACGACCAGTGGTGGGACCAGGTCGTGTGGATCCCCGCCGCCTGGCACCACTATCTGGTCACCGGCGACCGGGAGTTCCTGGTCCGGGCGTACGAGACGGCGACGCACACCCTCGCCGCCCGCCGCGCCCGCGACTTCGACACCGACCACGGCCTCTTCCGGGGGCCGAGCTTCATGAACGACGGCATCTCCGGTTACCCGAGTCCGCCCGAGACCCCGGGCGTGCGTACGTCCTTCGTGCTCGGCCACCCGGGCGCGGCCGGACTGATGTGCCTGTCCACGAACTGCCTCTACCACGGCGCCCTGCTCGCCCTGGCGGCCATGGCGGACACGCTGGGCGAGCCGGGAGCGGGGACCGCACGCACGCAGGCCGAGCGGCTGCGTGCCGCGATCGACCGGCACCTGTGGCGTGCCGACGCCGGCACCTACGCGTACCTGCTGCACGACGACGGCCGCCCCGACCTCTCCCAGGAGGGCGCCGGACTGGCCCTCGCCGTCCTCCTCGGCGTCGCCGACCGGCACCGGGCGCGCCTCCTCCTCGACGGCGCACACTGGCAGCCCCGCGGTGTCGTCAACGTCTGGCCGCACTTCCCGCGCTTCGACGACCGGCGGCCGGGGCGGCACAACATGATGGTGTGGCCGATGGTGCACGGCCTGTTCGGGCAGGCCGCCGCCGAGGCGGGCCGCACCGGACTGTTCGCGCGCGCCGTGGAGACCCTCGCGGAACTCGTCACCCGCGGCGGCGGATTCCACGAGTTGTACGACTCGGTGAGCGGTGCCGTCGACGGCGGCCGGCAGACCGGGGGCAGCGGCCGGTTGGAGCACTTCGTCTCCCAGCCGGACCAGACCTGGTCGGCAACCGCCTTCCTGCGCCTGGTGCATGACGGTCTGTTCGGCCTGACGTTCACGCCGGACGCGCTCCGGCTGCGGCCCTGTCTGCCGCCGCGGTGGGGCACGGTGAGCCTGCGCGGGCTGCGCTACCGGGGCACGACGCTCGACGTCACGCTGACCGGCGGGGGCAGCCGGGTGCATGCGTGCACGGTCGACGGGCGGGACGCCGTACCTGGTCCACCCGCCGTACCCGCCGACGCGACCGGCCACCACGTCCTGCGCCTCGCGCTCGACGACGGCCCGGGGCCGCTCTGAAACGCCTGGCCCGGCCCGCGCGCCCGGCGCTACGCTCCGCGGATGGAGGAGAAGAACGACCCGGTCGCGGCACGGCCGCTCTACGAGGCACTGCTCGATCATGAAGGGCCGAACGCTTTCGGCGCGGTGGTTGAACCGTGGCTCGCGCGAGCCGTGGGCGACTACCGCGACTACCTGGCAACGGCCGCCGAGTCGCTGCCGCGACCCCCGTCCGGGCCGGACGAGCGGCGCGTGTACCTGCTGTGGGAGCTGTACGCGCTCAGCCGGGTCAGCGACCTGCTGCTGCTTCCCTTCCAGCCGGCCGGGGACGACGACGGGTGGGGCGGACCGGACGTGACGGTGGATCAGTACGTCGCCCTGTTCACCCGGCTCGGCATGACACCGTTCGAGGAGACCTCCTGCTTCGATCCGTTCCTGCACGAGATCGTGGAGGTCGAGCAGGCGTCCGACCCCGACGAGCCCGTTCGGATCACCGAGGTCCTCTGGCCGGGCCTATGGCTGGGCTCCGTCCTGTTCGGCCGCACCGGGGTACGGGTGCGGGCGGGCGCGCGCCACGCCGAGCGCGGGGTCGCCGACCGCTCCCCGCTGTACTGGACCTTCCGGCGCCGGTACCGGCGCACGGTCGACCTGTCCCACGGCTGGGGCCACAACTCCCAGTGGCGCACCGCGTTCCGCCTCGACGTCCGTACGGCGGCGGGCGACCGGCTGAACATCGACGGCGACGAGCACGTGGACGCCGTATCGGACGACCCCTACGCGGCGCTGCTCACCCCGGCCGAGCGCCGCGCGCTGCTGCGGCACCGCTGCCTCGTGCGCGAGCCGGTGCACGCCGGACGCGGATCACAGCCGGGCTGGGAGGAGGATCTGTTCCCCTTCGATTGGCACTTGGAGGGGTAGCGAGGGCACTATCGTGTCCCCATGGCAGTCCCGGAACTCATCCGTATCGTCTCCCGCGACTCACCGATGGCGCTCGCCCAAGTGGAGCGCGTCCGCGCCGAGTTGGCGGCCCTGCACCCCCAGGTGCGCACCGAGGTCGTACCGGTCAGGACCACCGGTGACAAGTGGCTGGGCGATCTGTCCCAGGTCGAGGGCAAGGGGGCGTTCACCAAGGAGGTGGACGCGGCGCTGCTCGCCGGGGAGGCGGACCTCGCGGTGCACTGCGTCAAGGACGTGCCCGCCGACCGGCCGCTGCCCGCGGGCACCGTGTTCGCCGCGTTCCTCAAGCGGGACGACATCCGCGACGCGCTGATCCACCCGGGCGGGCTCACTCTCGACGAACTGGTGCCGGGCACCCGGATCGGCACCTCCTCGGTGCGCCGCGTCGCCCAACTGGCCGTCACCCATCCGTACCTGGAGTGCGTGCCCTTCCGCGGCAACGCCAACCGCCGGCTGGAGAAGCTCGCGGCCGGCGAGGCGGACGCGCTGCTGCTCGCGGTCTCCGGTCTGGAGCGCATCGACCGCCGCGACGTGATCAGCGAGGTGCTGTCCCCGGAGGTGATGATGCCGCCGATCGGCGCGGGCATCCTCGCCCTGCAGTGCCGGGAGGGCGACACGGAACTGATCGACGCCGTCAGCGGGCTCGGCGACCCGGACACCTTCCGGGAGGCCACCGCGGAGCGCATGTTCCTGCACGTGCTGCAGGGTCACTGCAACAGCCCGATCGCCGGTTACGCGCGCGTGGACCGCAGCGGTGACCTGTCCCTGCGGGCCTGCGTGTTCACCCCGGACGGCAAGACCCGGCTGAACGCCCACGAGTGGGCGGGCCGCCTCGACCCGGCCACGCTCGGCACCTCGGTGGCCGTGGCCCTGCTGCGGCAGGGCGCCCGGGAGATCATCGACGGCATCCCGCACTGACCGTGCGGCGGCGGCCGTCGGGCAGCGGAGCGAGGGCCAGGCCGTGCTGCGGCCGTCAGGCCGTCGCGCCCGGCTCCGTCTGCTCCTTCAGGAAGACGCTGACCTGGTGGGCCAGGCTGCCCGCCCCGGCCCCGGCGGAAGCGGGCGCCACGGCCCCCTCCGCCAGTCCGATGCCGCCCGCCCACAGCCGCCGGTCGGCCCACTCCTCGTCGACCCGCAGCTGCACCTGCACGTCCACCTGGGACAGGGACGCCTCGGGGCCGGCCGCGAACAGGACGGCGGTGGCACGGCGCAGCGGGTAGACGTCGAAGCCCTCGATGAACTGCGAGTTGCGCCAGTCGATGAACGCGCCCTCGCCGTCGGGGCCGACCCGGACGTCGATCTGCCCGTCCTCCAGGTGCACGCCGAAGTGCGTGGCGCCACGGTTCTCGACGGTCACCCGGAGCGTGAAGTACGTCAGCCCGACGGCCGCGTCGTCACGGCCGCGCGGCGGCTCGGCCGCCTCCAGGCTGTGGACGCGGACCCGCAGACCGGCATGCTCGTCGTACTCCTGCCAGTCCCCGACCACGTTCGGCTCGTACACAGTGCCCCTCTCGACCTCCGAGAGCTGCTGTCTATCTGTGCGCTCAGCGCACTGTCAAATGAGCGGAATGCGCTGTGGCCTGGCGATTCGCCCCCTTTGATCGCTGATCAAGCGCTGCGCAGCGGGAATCCCCTTCCGGGGCCCTGGGGCACCCTTCGGTTGCGTGCCGCACATCACGTCCGCGGCAAGATCAGCGGGCGAGCCGGCCCAGCAGACAGGAGGCGGCCGTGATGCCGAGGGCAGAGGCCACGAGCAGGACGCCGAAATCGGCGGCGAGATGCGCGGGGGTGCCGAGCAGGAGGCCGCGCAGGGCGTCGACCTGATAGCTGAGCGGGTTGACCTTGCTGACCGCCTGCAGCCAGCCCGGCATCACGGAGACCGGGTAGAGGGCGTTGGAGCCGAAGAACAGCGGCATGGTGATCGCCTGGGTCAATCCCGATCCACAAGCTATTTTGATCGGTGACGGGCCTGGCCGGCATCCCGTCGCTGACCTGCTCAGATCTCCCGCCGGTGGGCTTCCACACGGCCTCGTGACGCCACCAGCAGTGTCTTTCGGACGCCAAGATCCCGAACGGGTACTGCGGGCTCGGGGGGCGACGGCCAAGCTAAGCCACCTGTTCGAGACGAACCAGGGAGCCTCCTGCCCGACTGGTGCAGCTCCGGGGCCCCCGAGATCGGCACACTCAGTGCGCCAGCGCCACTCCCCCACCGCGTGCGAGCGGGAGCGCATGACGTGGATCAGGCCGCTGCTCCTGTGGATGAGCCAGACGCACGGCGCGGACATGACAACGGGGCAGGGCGTCGTACGCCCTGAGTGCTTTCCCAGGAGTGCTCACCCCTGGAATGAGCTCCTTGATCCCTCCATTCCTGACCCCGGTGCCCAACGGGCTACGGGCGGGTGGTCCTGAGGGACGACGGCTTGATCCATGTCAAGCCGCGTTGGCAGACCTTTGCAAGGACTGGTCCAACCGCCCCATTCCTGTGCGCAGCGGCTGATCCTTACAGCCAACTTCCTGGCCGATGCGGAGCAGGACGGCCTTATGAGGTTCGCGGCCTCGTGCTGCCCCCAGTCAAGCCTGGTACATGCGGCAATAACTTAGATGCTCTGGTGAGTCGACGGGAGGCTCTCGCAGTATGCAGCGGGTTGATCGTTCTAGGAGGCACGCCGGGTTCGGCATGCCGGCTCAGGAGGTTTGGAGTGAACGCTCCTTGCCCGTTGTTGAGTGGATTAAGCGGTGGTCGATTCCGCTTGCCTGAGGTTCGCACCGACGGCTCACCCAGGACTCGCACTTACTCCACTCTGGCGGCTTCGATCTTGATCGCAGCCAGTTGGCAGCGATCGGCCCACTCTGTGACGCCAAGCTCGATGTAAAGATCTCTAGCTTTCTGAATCCCCCCGATAGCTTCGCCGTAGTGGCCCTGCAGCCGGTGGACGTCGCCGAGACCCCGGATGGCGTCCGCCTGGCCATGGCGGCTGCCGAGGGCTTGGTAGATGGCCAGGGCGTCACGGAAGGCGGTGGTGGCGTCGTCATAGCGGCCCTGCGGCAAGTGGGCCTCGCCGAGGCTGTAGATCGCGTCCGCCTGGCCATGGCGGCTGCCGATAGCTTGGTAGATGGCCAGGGCGTCACGGAAGGCGGTGGTTGCGTCGTCGTAGCGACCCTGCAGCCGGTGGACGTCGCCGAGACCCCGGATGGCGTCCGCCTGGCCATGGCGGTTGCCGAGGGCTTGGTAGATGGCCAGGGCGTCATGGAAGGCGGTGGTTGCGTCGTCGTAGCGACCCTGCAGCCGGTGGACGTCGCCGAGACCCCGGGTGGCGTTGGCTTGGCCATGGCGGTTGCCGAGGGCTTGGCAGATGGCCAGGGCGTCACGGAAGGCAGTGGTTGCGTCGTCATAGCGACCCTGCGGCAAGTGGGCCTCGCCGAGGCTGTAGATCGCGTCCGCTTGGCCATGGCGGTTGCCGAGGGCTTGGTAGGTGGTCAGGGCGTCACGGAAGGCGGTGGTGGCGTCGTCGTAGCGGCCCTGCGACACGTGGATGCAGCCGAGACCCCGGGTGGCGTCCGCTTGGCCATGGCGGTTGCCGAGGGCTTGATAGATGGTCAGGGCGCCACGGAAGGCGGTGGTGGCTTCGACATGGCGATCCTGCAGCCGGTGGATTTCGCCGAGGCCCTGGGTGGCGTCCGCCTGGCCATGGCGGCTGCCGATAGCCTGGTAGATGGCCAGGGCGTCACGGAAGCCGGTGGTTGCGTCGTCGTAGCGGCCCTGTACCAGGTAGATATCACCAACCGTCCGGTTGGCATTGGCTTGGTCAAGAGACCCAGGGACTGTGATGCTCAGGACCGTCCGGAAGATCCCTTCGGCCTCAATGTATCGATGGTCCAGGCAGAGCGCTGTACCGACGGCATTGAGGAACTCGGCTGCGTCCTGCCACTTGTCCGTGTTGGAGGCGTGTGCGGCGGACTGGAGTTCCTGGGTGTGCGTATCGAGCCACTTGCGTGCGATTCGCGCTTCTCGCTCCTCCTGGGACCCGCTTGTGTCCAGGGTGTCTCGGGCATAGCGGAGCCGGGTGCGCAGATGGTGGTAGAGCCGGGATCTGCTGGATTGTTCTTCGTCCTGCGTGCAGTGGCGTGCGGCTGTCTGGCGGGCGTAGGCGAGGCTGCTGTCGTGGAGGCTGTAGCGGTTGTTCTTGCGGATCAGAATCTGTTCGATCTCGGTGAGTCGGACTTCGACCTCGTGTTCGGGGCGTTGGGCCATGGCGGCGAGGGAGTCGGGAGCGAAGTCGGGGCCCGGGTGCCAGGCACAGTGGTGGATCAGGTTGCGCAGGTCGGTGTCGAGTGCCGTGTAGGCGCTGTTGAAGGCGTCGCGTTCGGCGGCGTCCAGGCTGGGGAAGGCTGTGTAGCGGTCCGGGCTGGCCAGCGAGGCGAGGATGGCTGTGGGGTGGGCTCCGCGCAGCAGGCGGGTGCCGACGGGTCCCAGGGCGAGAGGACTGCCGTTGATGCGGTCGGCCAGCTGACCGAGATCGCCGACGTCCTGCGAGATCCCCATCTTGTGCCAGACCGTGACGCAGTCTTCGGTGGACAGAGGGCGCAGTTCGCACCGCAGGTGTGCGCTGATCTCGGGTAATTCCGACCGGCTGGAGATCATGACGACGCTCGGTGAGCCGGCGGACGGCAGGAGGGGCGCCAGTTGCGTAGCGTCGTAGGCGTTGTCCAGCAGCAGGAGTACAGGATGCTGTACGAGCTGCAAGCGCCAGGTTTCGGTACGCGCGGTCAGGTCTGCCGGGATGCGCTCGGGGCCGTAGCCCATGTGGTGGAGTTGCTCGGCGATAACCATGTGCGGGTCGCGGGGCTGTTCGCCGGGCGTCCAGCCGCGCAGGTCGATCTCCAGGCAGCCGCCGGGGAAGCGATGCCCCATACGGGCGGCTGCGGAGCGCAGCAATTCGGTCTTGCCCTGGCCACCGCGTCCATGCACGACGCACACCGCAGCCGGCTGCTCGGCCGCCCAGGTCAGCGCCGTCAGCTCGTCCTCCCGGCCGGTGAAATACCGGGTGGCCGCGTAAGCCGTGTGCGCCTTGGCCGACGAGCCGGGCACCGGGGCGGCTGATCCCGCGAGGGGCGGGGACGACGCGTGCGAGGTGTGGGCCCGGTTGGCGGCGAGGGGAATGCGGTGGCCGCTGTCGCGGGTGCTCATCCGGGGGGCCGGCACCCGGTGGCCCTCCACGGTGCGCCCCTTCAACCGCTCGCGCAGCACATCGTAAACGTCGGCGATCGTCAGCACGGGCAGGTCTTCCCCGCGGCGACCGCCAGGAAGTTCTCCGGTGAGGCCGTCGCGCAGGAGAAGGACCAGCTCCCGTGTGAAGACGCTGCCGTCCCGCAGGCACAGTGACCGCTCGGTCTCGGCCGAAGAGGTCAGTACGCATGCGCCGTCGATGTCGAACTCCGGTCTCGACCGGTCGTCGTCCTGTCCGTTCATGTGCAGGGCGGCACCGCTGAAGCAGCAGTCGACCACCACAACGCGGTGCCGGGCCCGGGAGCCGGCCACGATCGCCCGTATCTCTTCGTACGGAACCGAGTGGTGCGGGCGGTCCGGTCGGGAAGCCTGGGTTCCCAGCAGCAGGGCGCGACCGTCACGGCCGAAGTGCCCGTGCCCGGCGTAGTACACCAGCAGCAGACCACGCGCGTGATCCGCGGCTTCCTGCACGGCGTCCAGGAATGCCTGTGGCGCGCTGTTGGCGGGTACTGCCACACAGTGCTCCCCGGCGAAGCCTCCCGCTTCTTGCGCGGTCAGCCGGTCCCGTAGGGCGGGAACGTTGTGGCGGACGCCGTCCAAAGCTGACAGGTGCTGGTAGGCGTGGACTCCGAACAGGACGGCGCGGGACCCGGTCTGCTCGAGCGCCATCAGGAAGAACCAGAAGGCGTGCTGTCTTCGTCACCGTCCAGGCGCCGCAGCAGCTCGGCGAGTTCTTCCGCCGAGAGGTGACCAATGTCGACCGCGCTGCCGCTGTGCACCAGCGTCCTCGCCCCGTGGGCCGTCCCGGTCGGCCGGGTCGTACGCCACGTCGCGTAGGCGACGGCGAAGTTCGCGATGCTGGTGACATTGCCGAGAACCACGTCGAGCGCTTCCAATACCCCCATGGTCGTCCGGCCGTCGCCGGTCACCGGCTCGACTCGCAGCCCGGCCGTACCAGGATCCCGCCCCAGCCAGGACTGAAGATCTGCCAGCGCCTGCTCGTCGCTCTCGGCCAAAACCTGGATGCGCATGCCCCACCATTTCCGACGTGCACTACTTGCCCACAGAGGATCCAGAGTAGAGGTGAAGCGACGCTCAGGAGCTGGACTTGTGCCATCAGATGCGGTCATCGCCTTGAGACCATCGCATACCCGCAGTTGGATACGGCCATACAGACCCCTCGCACGCAGGGGCTGATCCTCACAGCCTTGGCACGGCCAGCGCCCTGGCCGATGCGGAGTGCTGCGGCCTTGCTGAGGTTCGCGGCTTCGCGCTGGGCTCGGTCAAGTCTCGCTCATGCGGCAATAACTCCGCGGGCCAAGCAGGTTGGCCCGGGTCATCCCGTAGAACCCCGTGTCGTCTCTCGCCGTGCATGCTCGGCCCGGTCTGCAACTGATCACCTGCCCCATGCCGGTGCCCCCAAGTCGCCCGGTGCTCTGGCAGCTCACATCGCGCGGTGGGAACTGGACCACAACGTCAGCAGTTACCGGTAGTTCGTTAAATCCGGTCGTGGTGCGGGTTGACGGCAGGTCGGGTTGGTCGTAGGCCGGTGGTAGGAGTCAACTGCCTTGCTGGGGGCTGA
>NZ_JBSHAQ010000036.1:0-56837 GCF_053611585.1 Streptomyces sp. NPDC054794
TACAGGGCACGTTCACGCTCCACCAGCAGCGGCAACGGCTCCGAAGCGGTCACCAACTCCCGCAACGGACACCGCGCGAGCACCTCGCCCACCTCCGGCGCCAGTGCCGCCGCGAGTCGCCAGGGGGAGGGGCGGTTCTTGTCGCGCAGCGTCGCCGCCGCGGCGAGGACGACGTCCCGGTCGGGGCCCCGCGGGACTCCGGCGGCCGCACGTTCGTACAGCCGCGCGCCCTCCTCCAGGACCAGGTCCGTGTCGATCCCCGCGGGGATCTTGATCTGTGCGTGGTGGCGCCAGGTGGTGACCGGATCTCCCCACGCCTCGACCGCGTAGGTCCAGCGGCCCGGCGCGTCCGGCGTGACGTCCGCGCCCCAGCGGTCGGTGCCGGGGGCGAGTTCACGCATCGGCGTCCACGGGCCCGGCCGGCCCATGGGGTCCTTCAGAACGACATTGGCGGCCACGGCGTCGTGTCCCTCTCGAAACACCGTGGCTGAAACCTCGAACGTCTCTCCAGTGACCGCCTTGGCGGGCCTGTAGCCGCGTTGGACGACCGGGCGGACGTCGAGGACGGGTATGCGGCCGACGGCGGTGCCCTCACGCGCGGAGGGCTGCTCCCGGGACGGGGGGCCGGGGTCGGCCGGGGCGGCGGGGGGCGGCGTGGCGGCCGCTGTTCCGGCCGCCGTGCCGGCGTCGCCCTGCGTGCTGTTCCTGCTGGTGGTCGGGGGTGCTGACGAGTGGTGCGTGGCGGGCATGACCGCTCCTGTCCGCGTCAACGAGGGTGTGGCGGATGAGGTGTGGGGAGGTGGGTCCTGCGGGTGTACCTGTGGTGCGCCTGTGAGCCGTACCGGAGGAGCCTTCCCACCCTATTCGGGTGGGCAATCCGGCACTTTGTTAACTACTCACGCGTATGTCTACGCACAAGACCGGCCCCGTCCGGTGCGAACGGGGCCGGTGGTGTCACTCTGCCATCACGGCCTTGACGTCTGCAGGAGTTTGTCCGGTGAACCCGGGCCCGCCCTCGACACCTTGCCGTTCACCGCCTCGGAAACGAGGGCCTTGGCCACCCGGGCGGGGCCCGCCTTCGGGTGTGCGGACAGATAGAGCGCGGCCGCGCCCGCCGCGTGCGGGGACGCCATCGACGTACCGGAGCAGGTCGCCCGGCCGGTGTCGCTCGCGGAGGACGCCGAGGTGATCGACACCCCCGGGGCGAACAGATCGAGAGCGGCACCGAAGTTGGAGAACGCGGCCCGCCGGTCCGCCCGGTCCGTCGCGCCGACGGTGATCGCCTCCCGCACGTCGGCGGGGGAGTACAGCCCGGCCGGAAGACCGTCGTTGCCCGCCGCGATCGTGTAAGTGACGCCGGACCGGATGGAGTCGCGTACGGCGGCGTCCAACTGGGCGTTGTGGTAGCCGCCCAGACTGAGGTTGGCGACGGCCGGCTTGCGGGCGTGCCGGGTGACCCAGTCGATGCCCGCGATGACCTGGGCGATGGTGCCGGAACCGGCGTTGTCCAGCACCCGTACGGCGACGACCTTCGCCTTCTTGGCGACGCCGTACCGGGCGCCCGCGATCGTGCCGGCCACATGGGTGCCGTGCCCGTTGCCGTCCCCCGCGCTCCCGTCGTTCCCGACGAAGTCCCAGCCGTAGCTCGCCCGGCCGCCGAAGTCCTCGTGCGTGATCCGGATGCCGGTGTCGATCACGTACACCGTCACCCCGGCGCCCGCGGGCTCCCGCCACGAGTAGCGCTTGTCCAGCGGCAGGCCGCGCTGGTCGAGCCGGTCCAGGCCCCAGGACGGCGGGTTCCGCTGCGCCCGGTCGAGGACCACACGGCTGTCGTGGACGACCGAGGCGACCCGGGAGTCGGCCGCGAGCAGTCCCGCCTGTCCGCGGTCGGCCCGTACCGCGTAGCCGTTGAGGACGCTGCCGTAGACATGGCCTATTTTCGCTCCGTACGTCGCGGCGACGGCCCTGCCCGCCGTCGACGGAGCCCGTATCCCCTCCCTCAGCGTCACCAGATAGCTCCCGACGACGGAGCCGGGCTCCCCGGTGCCGCCGATCGTCCGCTCCGGTGCGGCGTGCGCGGGCAGGGTGCCGGCCGACAGCACCGCGGCCGTGACGACCGCGATCAGGCCTCCCGCCCGGCGCAGACGCCCGCTTCGCGTCCGTGCCATGGTCCGAGTTCCCCTCCTCGACTTCAGGGGAGCGTCTCGTGCGGGCCGGGAGCCCACAAGAACGCCTGGGGCCCGTCGTCCAATTCCCGTCGTCGCCCGAAGGGCGGCCCTGCGGCGTCTGGCGTGCTCTCGGCGTGCCGGGCGGAAGTCCTCGTACTGGACGTACTCGGGCTTTCGCCCGGTGCGGCGAGTGGGGGTCCCGCCTGCTCGAAGAGCCTGGGGGAGCGTGCCGGGCGTCGCGGGGCAGGCGGGATTTGGACGACGGGCCCCAGGGGCGGCATCGGTCTTGTCGGCCGATTGCCAACCGCCCGGTGCGACTTTCCACAGCCGCAGCGGGGCCGGACACAACACCGGTACCGTCGTCAGAGACGTCGAGTCGCACACCGCCGTGCGCCTCCAAAAGCAACCGCGCCGAGGTGGAATGTGAAGGCGATCCGCCGGTTCACCGTCCGTCCCGTTCTCCCCGAACCCCTCCGGCCGCTGAGTGATCTGGCGCGCAATCTGCGCTGGTCATGGCATGCGGAAACGCGCGATCTGTTCCAGTCCGTCGATTCCGAACACTGGGCCGCCTCGCAGGGCGACCCGGTCCGCCTCCTGGGCGGCGTCAGCCCCGGTCGGCTCGCCGAGCTCGCCGAGGACCGCCGCTTCCTGCGCCGTCTCACCGCGGTCGCGGACGACCTCGACGACTACGTGACCGGCGACCGCTGGTACCAGTCGCAGCCCCCGTCCGCCGAACTCCCGGACGCCATCGCCTACTTCTCGCCCGAGTTCGGCATCACGGCCGCCCTGCCCCAGTACTCCGGCGGCCTCGGCATCCTCGCCGGCGACCATCTGAAGGCGGCCAGCGACCTCGGCGTGCCCCTCATCGGGGTCGGCCTCCTCTACCGGCACGGCTACTTCCGGCAGACCCTCTCCCGGGACGGCTGGCAGCAGGAGCACTACCCGGTGCTCGACCCGAACGAGCTGCCGCTGGCGCTCCTGAAGGACGCCGAGGGCACCCCCGCCCAGGTCTCCCTCGCGCTGCCCGGCGGCCGGCAGCTGCACGCCCGGATCTGGCTGGCCCAGGTCGGCCGCGTGCCCCTGCTCATGCTGGACTCGGACGTCGAGGACAACCACCTCGGCGAACGCGGGGTCACCGACCGGCTGTACGGCGGCGGCAGCGAGCACCGGCTGCTCCAGGAGATGCTGCTCGGCATAGGAGGCGTGCGCGCCGTACGGGCGTACTGCCGGCTCACCGGCCACCCCGAGCCCGAGGTGTTCCACACCAACGAGGGGCACGCGGGCTTCCTCGGCCTGGAGCGCATCGCCGAACTCTGCGACCAGGGGCTGGACTTCGACGCCGGACTGGAGGCCGTGCGGGCGGGGACCGTGTTCACCACCCACACGCCCGTCCCGGCCGGCATCGACCGCTTCGACCGCGAACTGGTCGCCCGCCACTTCGGCCCCGACGCCGAACTCCCGCGCATCGAGGTCGAACGCGTCCTCGGGCTCGGCATGGAGACCTACCCGGGCGGCGAGCCGAACCTCTTCAACATGGCCGTGATGGGCCTGCGCCTGGCCCAGCGCGCCAACGGCGTGTCCCTGCTGCACGGGCAGGTCAGCCGCGAGATGTTCGCGGGACTGTGGCCGGGATTCGACCCCGACGAGGTGCCGATCACCTCCGTCACCAACGGAGTGCACGCCCCCACCTGGGTCGCCCCCGAGGTCTTCCGGCTCGGCGCCCGCCGGCTCGGCGCCGAGCGCACCGAGGACGAGCTGTCGGCCGGCGGCGCCGATCGCTGGGACGTGCTCACGGACGTCCCGGACCAGGACATCTGGGAGCTGCGCCGCGCCCTGCGCGAGCAGCTGGTGGCGGAGGTACGGGACCGGCTGCGCGCCTCCTGGCGGCAACGCGGCGCCGGAACGGCCGAGTTGGGCTGGATCGACGGCGTCCTCGATCCCGACGTCCTCACCATCGGCTTCGCGCGCCGGGTCCCCTCGTACAAGCGTCTGACCCTCATGCTGCGCGACCGCGACCGGCTGATGGACCTGCTGCTGCACCCCGAGCGGCCCGTCCAGATCGTGGTCGCCGGCAAGGCCCACCCGGCCGACGACAGCGGCAAGCGGCTCGTCCAGGAACTGGTCCGCTTCGCGGACGACCCGCGGGTACGCCATCGCATCGTCTTCCTGCCGGACTACGGGATGGCGATGGCGCAGAAGCTGTACCCCGGCTGCGACATCTGGCTGAACAACCCCCTGCGCCCGCTGGAGGCCTGCGGCACCAGCGGCATGAAGGCCGCCCTGAACGGCTGCCTCAACCTCTCCGTCCTGGACGGCTGGTGGGACGAGTGGTTCCAGCCGGACTTCGGCTGGGCGATCCCCACCGCGGACGGCGACGCCGGTACGGACCCCGACCACCGGGACGACATCGAGTCGGCCGCCCTCTACGACCTCCTCGAACAGCGCGTCACGCCCCGCTTCTACGAACGCGGCCAGAGCGGGCTGCCCGACCGCTGGATCGAGATGGTCCGCCAGACCCTGACCCTGCTCGGCCCGAAGGTGCTGGCCGGCCGCATGGTCCGCGAGTACGTCGAGCGCCTCTACACCCCCGCCGCCCACGCCGACCGCGCCCTGTCGCCCGAGGCGGCGGGCGAACTGGCCGCCTGGAAGGCCAGGGTGCGTGCCGCCTGGCACGGCGTGCGGGTCGACCACGTCGAGACGACCGCCGCGGCGGCCACCGCGGAGCTGGGCACGACGGTCGGCCTGCGCGTGCGCGTGGCCCTCGGCGCGCTCGGGCCCGACGACGTCGAGGTCCAGGCGGTCTCGGGCCGGGTGGACTCGCAGGACCGCATCGCCGACGCGACGACGGTCCCGCTGAAACCGGCGGGCGGTCCCGACCCGGAGGGCCGCTGGGTCTACGAGGGCCCCCTCTCCCTGGACCGCACCGGCCCCTACGGCTACACGGTCCGCATCCTCCCCGACCACCACCTCCTCGCCTCCGGCGCGGAGCTCGGACTGCTGTCGGTGCCGTCGGAGGACGTGGTGGAGGGGGCCGCCGGGGTGCTGCTGCGCTGAGTCAACTCGTCCGATCCCGCATCGGTCTCATGACCACATGCGGCGGCCCCACCGGATTTCTTCCGGTGGGGCCGCCGAGGTGTTCCGGACGGTCGGGCGGCACAGCGGTCAGAGCTGCTCCTCATCGGCGCACAGCCTGCGCAGAACGGTTCCGCACCGCCGCGCATACGCATGCTGCAACCCCCGCGTCGCCGCCCCGCCCGCGCGGGCGTACCACTTGGCCGCCTTGCTGAACGCGGCCACCGTCAGCCAGACCGTGCCGTCGCCCGTGCGGTCGACCACGAAGGCCTCCTCGCCGCATTCGGGGTGGCCGGTCAGGGTGCCGTAGGCCCAGCCGGCGCGGCGGGGTTCCTCGACCGTCCAGACTATGCGGCAGGGGGCCTTGATCAGGCCGGCCAGGGTGACGGTGACGTCCACGTCGGGGGCGGCGCGGTCGGCGGTGGCGTCGATGCCGACGCCCATCGCGCGGTGCATCTCCCAGGTGAGGACCGCCTCGGCGGCCCGGCGGAAGACCTCGGGTCCCTCGCCGATCCGCGTGCGGACGTGCATCGGGTGGAAGCCGGGCGGGCAGAAGCTCAGGTCGTCGCGGGTCGCGCCGACCGGCTCGTAGGTGAAGGACGCCGAGGGCATGGGTCACAAGAGTAGGGCGGTACCCGGAACGCTTCCGTCCCGGGTACCGCCCTTGAGCCGATTGTCCGACAGGTCAGCTGACGTTGACCGCCGACCAGGCCGCGGCCACCGTCTTGTACTCGGTGCTGGTGGAGCCGTACAGGGCGGCCGCCGCAGACAGGGTGCCGGTGCGGGCCGACTTGTAGTTGGTGGTCGACGTGAAGTACGTCGTCAGCGCCTTGTACCAGATCTGCAGCGCCTTGGCGCGGCCGATGCCGGTGACCGTGGAGCCGTTGGAGGTCGGCGAGTTGTACGTCACGCCGTTGATCGTCTTCGAACCGCTGCCCTCCGAGAGGAGGTAGAAGAAGTGGTTCGCGACGCCGGACGAGTAGTGGACGTCCAGGTTGCCGACCGAGGAGGACCAGGAGTCGGCGGAGCCGCCGTCCTTGCTGGGCTTGTCCATGTAGCGCAGCGGGCTGCCGTCGCCGTTGATGTCGATCTTCTCGCCGATGAGGTAGTCACCGGGGTCGGAGGCGTTGTTCGCGTAGAACTCCACGCCCGTGCCGAAGATGTCCGAAGTCGCCTCGTTCAGGCCGCCGGACTCACCGCTGTACTCGAGACCGGCGGTGTTGGAGGTGACACCGTGGCTCATCTCGTGGCCGGCCACGTCCAGGGACGTCAGCGGGTGGGTGTTGGACTCGCCGTCGCCGTAGGTCATGCAGAAGCAGTCGTCGTCCCAGAAGGCGTTGACGTACGCGCTGCCGTAGTGCACCCGGGAGTAGGCCGCGACGCCGTTGTCCTTGATGCCGCTGCGGCCGAAGGTGTTCTTGTAGAAGTCCCAGGTGACCTGCGCGCCGTAGGCGGCGTCGACGGCCGCGGTCTGGTCGGCGGTGGAGCTGGAGGCCGTACCGGTGCCCCAGGTGTCGTCCGCGTCGGTGAACAGCGTGCCCTGGGACGTGCTGCTGCTGTGCTTCTTGTTGTACGTCTTGTGGCCGCCGCGCGTGCTGTCGTTCAGCTGGTACGTCGTACCCGACTTGGTGGTGTTCAGGGTGACGGTGCCGGAGTACAGGCTCTTGCCGGTGCCGGTCTCGATGCCCTGGTACTCGTAGAGCTTCTTGCCGGTGGCCGCGTCGGTGATGACGTGCAGCTGGTTCGGGGTGCCGTCGTCCTGGAGACCGCCGACGACCGTCTCGTAGGCGAGGACCGGCTTGCCGGAGCCGGCCCAGATCACCCTGCGCGCGCCGTCGGCGGCGGTCTTGGCGGAGCCGGCGGCCTTGGCGGAGGTCAGCGCCTGCTTCTCGGCCTTGCCGGCGGTGATCTGCGGCTTGAGCGAGGCCACCTTGATGGCGGACTTCGTCGCCTTGGTGACGCCTTCGGTTCTGCCGGACTTCGCGGTGTGGACGACGAGGTCGCCACCGAGGACCGGCAGGCCCGCGTAGGTGCGCTCGTAGCGGGTGTGGACGGTGCCGTCGGCGTCCTTGACGACGTCCTTGACGACCAGCTTCTCCTTGGCGCCGAGGCCTATGTGCTGGGCGGTCTCGGCGGCGCCCGCCCGGGCCTGCTGGATCAGGGTGGTGCGGGCCGCCGCGGTCAGTGCGGTCGGGGCGGCGGCGAGGGTCCTGGTGGCGGCGCTGCCGCTGGGGGTCTGCGCGGAGGCGCTGCTGGTCAGTCCGGTGGTGAGCAGGGCTCCGGCCGCGACAGTGGTGGCGATGACCAGAGTGGTGCGCTTGTGACGCGCGTAGAGGGGGCTCACTCAAGCTCCTTCTTGTGGGGGAGTCCGATGCGGCGTGGGGTTGCCGGTCGGAGTGGTGATGAAGTTGCTGTGTTGCGCGGCGGGTGAGGGAAGAGTGACATCAAGGCCGCGTACATGTCATGACCCTGAAGTGATGTTGGCCGAAAACCAGCTGTCCGGTTAACGTTTCAGGGAGGTAAAACGGGCGCCGCCCCGGGGAGTTGAACCTCCGGAGCGGCGCCCTGCTCCTGCGCCCGTGAACTGCGGTTACGGGAAGGTCACCTTCCAGCTGTTGATGGTGCCGACGTCATACGCCGCCTGGTCCTGGACCTTCAACTTCCAGGTCCCGTTGGCCGATTCGGAGGAGGCGTTGACCGTGTACGTTTCGTTCACATTGTCCGCCGAGTCCGACGAGCTGAAGTTCTTCAGCCGGTAGGACGCGCCCGACGGTCCGACCAGGTCGATGACGAGGTCACCGCGCCAGGTGTGCGTGATGTCGACGGTCACCTGGAGGTTGTTCGGCGCGTTGCCGGTCCGGCCGGAGACGGTGATCGACGAGGTGACCGCGGGCCCGTTGTCCGGGATGGACACCGGGGTGGTGTTCTCGTACGACGTACCGCCGCCGCCCCCGCCACCGGACCGCGAGCCGACCGCGACGCCCGCCCACGCGTCCTGCACCGCCTTGTACTCGGTGCTGGAGGTGCCGTACAGCTCACCCGCCGCCGCGAGGGTGCCGGTGCGCGCGCCCGCGTAGTTGGTGGTGGACGTCCACTTGGTGGTCAGCGCCCGGTACCAGATCTGCAGCGCCTTGGCGCGGCCGATGCCGGTGACCGGGAGGCCGTCCGCGGTCGGCGAGTTGTACGTGACACCGTTGATGACCTTGGTGCCGCTGCCCTCGCTGAGCAGGTAGAAGAAGTGGTTCGCGGGGCCCGAGGAGTAGTGCACGTCGACGCCGCCGATGCCGGAGTACCAGCTGTCCTTGGACGCGCCGTCCTTGCTGGGCTTGTCCATGTAGCGCAGCGGGGTGCCGTCGCCGTTGATGTCGATCTTCTCGCCGATGAGGTAGTCGCCGACGTCCGAGCTGTTGTTGGCGGCGAACTCCACGCCGGTGCCCATGATGTCGCTGGTGGCCTCGTTGAGGCCACCGGACTCGCCGCTGTAGTTGAGGCGGGCGGTGTTGGCGGTGACGCCGTGGCTCATCTCGTGGCCCGCGACGTCGATCGCGGTCAGCGGCTTGCTGTTGCCGGAGCCGTCGCCGTACGTCATGCAGAAGCAGCCGTCGTCCCAGAAGGCGTTGACGTACGAGTTGCCGTAGTGGACGCGCGAGTAGGCGCCGACGCCGTCGTTCTTGATGCCGCTGCGGTTGAAGGTGTTCTTGTAGAAGTCCCAGGTGACGGCGGCACCGTAGTGGGCGTCCGCGCCCGCGGTGGCGGCGTTCGAGTTGGTGCCGTTGCCCCAGGTGTCGTTGGTCTGGGAGTACAGTGTGCCGGTGCCGGACGAGCCGTGGTTCAGGTTGTACGTCTTGTGGCCGCCGCGCGCCCCGTCGGTCAGCGTGTAGTTCGACCCCGACTGGGTCGTCGTCAGCGTGACCTGGCCGCTGTACTGCGTGTTGCCGATGCCGGTCTCGATGCCCTGGTACTCGTAGAGCTTCTTGCCGGTGGTGGCGTCGGTGATGACGTGCAGCTGGTTCGGGGTGCCGTCGTCCTGGAGACCGCCGACGACCGTCTCGTAGGCGAGGACCGGCTTGCCGGAGCCGGCCCAGATCACCTTGCGGACGCTGTCCGCGGCGGACTTGGTGCCACCGAGGGCCTTGGCGCGCTGGACGGCCTGCCGCTCGACGGCCGCCTTACCGACGGCCGGAGTGAGGTCGGTGACCTTGAGGGTGGCGTTGGTCGCCTTGATGACGCGCTGGGTGGCGCCGGACTTGGCGGTGTCGACGATCAGGTCGCCGCCGAGGACCGGGAGGCCGGCGTACGTCCGCTCGTACCGGGTGTGCAGCGTGCCGTCGGCGTCCTTGACGACGTCCCGGGCGACGAGCCTCTCCTGCGCGCCGAGGCCGATCGCCCGGGCGGTCTCGGCCTTGGCGGCGCCGGCGTCGCGGAGCAGTTCCGCGCGCTGCGAGGCGCTGAGCTTGACGGCCACGTGGGCCGGATTGACCTTGCCCGCCTGGGGCTTGGCCGCGGGGGCGGCACTGGCGGCGCCGGACTGGACGGCCGCGGCGATCAGGGCGGCGACGCCGGCGAGGGCGACGGCTGCGGTGCGACGGTGCGTGGTGTGGGAGGTGCGTCCGCGAGATGAACTGCTTCTCAACATGACTCCTTCTGCATGGCCGCGGGTCGCGCGGCCAGGGGAGACCGGACGGTGGGTTGGGACGTCCGGGCAGAACAGGGCGTAACGCGGAACCACGTGCGCGTGCGAGGCCGGCCCGAACAGCGGTGCGTAGCTGTGGGGTTGCTGTGGGTCGGCCGTGGGAAGAGTGGCAGGGGATCACGCCACCTGTCAGGACCGCGTCAGAAACTTGGCCGGAATTGGTTCGTTGACCGGATGTTCATGTTCGGTATGCGAACCGTTCGGTTGTGAGGGGCTCTGCGCGCCCGTGGGCGGGAAGGCCCGTCAAGGGCGGTGGAAAAGTCCGTGAAAACGAGGTTAAATCCCCCGACTTGGCGCGCCCGGGCACCGAAGAGCAACAGGGCCGGTCACCCGCCGGCCCGAACCCTACGCCCTGTCGCCGTGCCACGTCCGCCACAACGCCGCATACGCGCCCTCGGCCGCCACCAGCTCCTCGTGCGTGCCGAGTTCGGTGAGGCGGCCGTCCTCCATCACGGCCACCCGGTCGGCGTCGTGCGCGGTGTGCAGGCGGTGGGCGATCGCGATGACGGTGCGCCCTTCGAGCACCGCCGCGAGGGCGCGCTCGGTGTGCCGGGCGGTCGTCGGGTCCAGCAGGGCCGTGGCCTCGTCCAGGATCAGCGTGTGCGGGTCCGCCAGGACCACCCGGGCCAAGGCGAGTTGCTGGGCCTGCGAGCCGTCCGTGGCGTGACCGTCCGCGCCCAGCCGGGCGTCGAGGCCGTCCGGCAGCTCGCGCACCCACTGCGCGGCGCCTACCGCCCGCAGCGCCGCCCACAACTCCTCGTCGGTGGCCGACGGTTCGGCGATCAGCAGGTTGTCCCGGAGCGAGCCGAGGAAGACATGGTGCTCCTGGGTGACCAGGACGACCTGCCGGCGCAGCCGTTCGGGCGCGAGTCCGGCGATCGGCACCCCGCCCACGGTCACCGTCCCCGCCCCCGGCGCGTCGACACCGGCGAGCAGCCGGCTCAGGGTCGTCTTGCCGGCGCCCGAGGGGCCGACCACCGCGAGCCGCTCCCCGGGCCGTACCGTCAGATCGACCCCGCGCAGCACCTCGCCGCCGCGCTCGTAGGCGTACCGCGCCCCGCACACGTCGATCCGGTCGTCCGCGGGCACCACCGACGCACCGTCCGCCTCGGACCGCGGCGCCCCGGCCAGCCCCTCCACCCGGGCGAACGAGGCGCTGCTGCTCTGCAGTTGCTCCACCCGCATCAGGATCTGGTCCAGCGGATCGGTGAACTGCCGCAGATACAGCGCGGCCGCCACCACCGCGCCCAGGCCCACCTCGCCGTGCGCGTGCAGCACCCCGCCGACCAGCAGCACTCCGGCCACCGGGACGGTGTACGACACCTCGACCGCCGGGAAGAACACGGACCGCAGGAACAACGTGTACAGCCGGGTCCGGCGGGACGTCTCCAGCGCGTCCCGGCTCGCCGCGGTCCGCCGCTCCTGGAGCCGGAACGCCTCCACCGTACGGGCCCCGGTCGCGGTCGCCGCGAGGATCTCCGCGACCTCGGAGGTGGCCGCGCCCTCGGCGAGATAACCGTCCCGGGCCCGGCGCAGATACCAGCGCAGCGCGAGCCAGATCGGCGTCAGGCCGAGCACCCCGAACAGACCGAGCAGCGGGTCGAGCACGAACACCGCGCCCAGCACGAACAGCGCCTGCACCAGGCAGACCAGCAGCTCGGGCCCGATGTCCCGCAACGTGGTGCCGACCGTGGCCACGTCGGCGGTGCCGCGCGCGGTCAGGTCGCCGGCGCCCGCACGCTCCACCGCCGCCGCGGGCAGCGCCAGCGCCCGGTCGACGAACTCCTCGCGGACCCGGGCCAGCGTGCGCTCCCCGAAGCGATGGCCCACGTACCGGGCCCAGCGCGCCAGCAGCAGCTGGGCCAGCGCGCACACCAGGATCCACACCGCGAGCCGGTCGACGGCCCCCACCCCGTGCCCGGCCCGCACCTCGTCCACGATCCGCCCGACCAGCCACGGCCCGGCGAGCCCCGCCGCCGCGGCCAGCGCGTTCAGCGTCAGGACGGCGGCGAACGCACGCCGGTCGGCCCGCACCAGCCGGACCGACGCCCGCCGCACCTCGGCCCGTTCGGCGACGGGCAGCTGACCCATGACCGGCGTCACCGGACGACCTCCTCCGTGTCGCGGGCCACGAGCGCCCGGTAGCCCGGCTCCTCCACCAGCAGCCGTTGGTGCGTGCCGCTCGCCGTGACCTTGCCGTCGACCAGGTAGTGCACGGTGTCCGCGCGGTCCAGGACCAGCGGGGAGGTCGTGGTCAGCACGGTCGTACGGCCCTCGCGTGCGGCGCCCAGCCGGTGGGCGACCGTGGACTCCGTGTGGGCGTCCAGCGCCGAGGTGGGCTCCACGGCGAGCAGCACCTCGGGGTCGGCCAGCAGCGCCCGGACCAACCGCACCCGCTGCCGCTGGCCGCCGGAGAGGCTGCGGCCCTGCGCGGCCACGGCCGAGTCCAGGCCGTCCGACAGGCCCTGCACGATGTCGTCGGCGGCCGCCGCGCGCACCGCCCGCCGCACGGCGTCGTCGTCCCGGTCCCGGTGCCCGGCCACCACCTCCCGCAGGGTTCCGGCGAACAGGTCGGCCTCGTTGTCGGCGACCAGGATCCGCGCCCGCACCTCGGCCAGCGGCACCGCGTCCAGCCGCACCCCGCCCCAGGTGGCCGCGGACGGCACGTACCGGCCCAGACGGTCGACCACGGCGGCGGCGTCGGCCGGCCGGGCGCCGACCAGCGCGGTCAGCCGCCCCGGCGGCACCCGCACGCCCGACGCGGGATCGTGCAGCACGGACGGCTCCGCCGGCGCGGACAGCGTGCCCTCGTCCGGCTCCGGCTCCAGGCGCAGCAGTCGTACGACCCGACGCGCGGCCACCACGCCCCGGCTCAGCTGGTAGCCCATCTCCAGGAAGAACGCCACCGGTCCCACCAGGACCGCGACATAGCCGTACACCGACACCAGCTCGCCGATGGTGAGCTCCCCCTGGGCGGCCAGCCGGGCCGCCAGCCAGGTCACCACGGCCAGGAACAGCGTCGGCAGGCCCACACCCAGCGCCTGCACCCAACTGGCGACCGCGCCCACCCGGTAGCCCTGCGCCCGCAGCCGCTGCGAGTCCCGCCGGAAGGCGTCCGCGAACAGGCCCTTGCCGCCGAGCCCGTTGAGCACCCGCAGTCCGCCCGCGAGGTCGCCGATGCGGGCGGTGAGCACGCCCTGCCGCTCCCGGTACCGGGTCTCCTCGCCCTGCAGCCGCTTCGTCAGCGGCCCGGCGATCAGCGCCACCACCGGCACCCCGAGCAGCACCACCGCGGCGAGCGGCGGCGAGATCGTGAGCAGCAGCCCGGCCACCACCGCGTACACGACCACGGAACCCACCCCGGGCCCGACCACGGTCAGCGACTGGGAGATGGTCAGCACGTCGCCGACGCCGATCGTGACGACCTCCCCGGCCCCGGCCCGGCGCGGCAGCGCGGCACCCAACCGGACCGCGTGCCCGACGACCACCTTGACGGTGCGGAAGTTGGCGTCCATCCGCACCCGGGTCATCGTGCGGTGCCGCATGATGCTGACCCACGCGTTGACCGCGCCGACCAGGAACAGCACCAGGGTCCACCGGGTCAGCGCGCCCAGGTCGCCGTGGACGAGCCCGTCGTCGATCGCCCGGGACATCAGGTACGGCGCCGCCGCCAGCAGCACCATCCACACGCTGGCCAGCAGCGCCCCGGCGGCCGACCGGCCCGGCTGGCGCAGCACCAGCCACCACAGGAAGTGCCAGCCGCCCCGGGTGTCGGGCGTGCCGGGATCCTCGTACGCGTCGATCATCGCTGCCCCCGTCGTCGTGCCGTCACGCCAGGCTGTCCCGCCAGGCCCGGTGCAGATCCGCGAACCGGCCCGTGCCCGCGACGAGTTCCTCAGGGCCGCCGTCCTCCACGATCCGGCCGTGCTCCATGACCAGCACCCGGTCCGCGATCTCCACGGTCGACAGCCGGTGCGCGATCACCACCGCCGTACGGCCGTGCAGCACCGTGGCCATGGCGCGCTGCACCGCCCGTTCGCCCGGGACGTCCAGCGAACTGGTCGCCTCGTCCAGGATCAGCACCGCCGGATCGGCGAGCAACGCCCGGGCGAACGCCACCAGTTGGCGCTGTCCCGCCGAGATACGGCCGCCCCGTTTGCGGACGTCGGTGTCGTACCCGTCCGGCAGCGCGCTGATGAACTCGTGCGCGCCGATCGCCTT
This sequence comes from Streptomyces sp. NPDC054794, assembly GCF_053611585.1. Classification (NCBI taxonomy): domain Bacteria; kingdom Bacillati; phylum Actinomycetota; class Actinomycetes; order Kitasatosporales; family Streptomycetaceae; genus Streptomyces; species Streptomyces sp. NPDC054794. The sequence goes on from NZ_JBSHAQ010000036.1 coordinate 14,155, forward strand.
CGCGGCCCGCTCGATCTCCTCCCGGCCGGCGTCCGGGCGGCCGATCGCGATGTTCTCGGCGACCGTGCCGGAGAACAGGAACGCCTCCTGCGTCACCATGACCACCCCGCGCCGCAGTTCGGGCACGGCGAGCTCGCGCAGGTCCACACCGTCGAGCAGGACCCGGCCCTCGGAGGCGTCGTAGAACCGGGCCAGCAGCTTGGCCAGCGTCGACTTGCCCGCGCCCGTGGAGCCGACGACCGCGACCGTCTGGCCGGCCGGGATCGTCAGGTCGAAGCGGGGCAGCACCTCGCCGCCGGTGCGGTACGCGAACCGGACGCCGTCGAAGACGACCCCGCGGCCCGGGTGCTCGCCTTCGAGAGGCGGCAGCTGTCTGGGCGTGGCCGGCTCGGGCACGGACGGGGTTTGCGCCAGCAGCCCGGCGATCTTGGCCAGCGAGGCGGCCGCCGACTGGTACGAGTTGAGGAACATGCCCAGCCGGTCGATCGGGTCGTACAGCCGCCGCAGATAGAGCACCGCCGCCGCCAGCACACCCAGCGCCAGCGAACCGGACGCCACGCGGTAGGCGCCCCACAGCACGATCCCCGCGACGGCGGTGTTCGCGACCAGCCGGGAGCCGACCACATAACGGGCCATCTCCAGGAGCGCGTCGCCGTTGGTCCGTTCGTGCCGCCGGTTCAGGACGCGGAAGTCGGCCTCGTTCGCGGCCTCCCGGCGGAAGGTGCGCACCGGCCGGATGCCGTTCATCGTCTCCACGAACTTCACGATCACGGCCGCGATGGCCGTGGACCGCGCCTCGAACACCCGCGCGGCGCGCCGCTGGTACAGCCGGACCAGCAGGTACAGCGGCACGAACGAGGCCACCGCGATCGCGCCGAGGCCCAGATCCAGCCAGAGCAGCATCGCCGCGATGTACAGGAACGACAGGACGACCGTGACCAGCTCCTGGAGCCCCTCGTCGAGCAGCTCCCGCAGCGACTCCACGTCCGTCGTCGACCGGGATATCAGCCGGCCCGAGGTGTACCGCTCGTGGAAGTCGACGCTCAGCGCCTGCGCGTGCCGGAAGATCCTGCCGCGCAGGTCGAGCAGCACGTCCTGGTTGACCCGCGCGGAGGTCTCGATGAACGCGAACTGCAGCACGCCGGAGACCAGCGCGCACAGCAGATAGCCGACACCGACCAGGATCAGCGGGCCGTGGTCGTGGTCCCGGAACGCGGGTACGGCGCGGTCGATGGCGTACGCCACGAGCAGCGGGCCCGCCTGCACGGCCGCCTGCTGGAGCAGCAGGAGCAGCGAGGTGACGGCGACCCGGGCCTTCATGGGGGCGAGCAGCGAGCGCAGGAGGGCGGCCGTGGCGCCGGGCGGGGTGGGCAGGACGTCACGGTCGAAGGGGTCGCCCGTGTCGCCGGGGCGGGGGAGTTGTTCGTCCTCGGCGGGAGAGGCGGCGGACAGGGGAGTGGGGGTGTCGGGGGTGCCTGAGGGGCTGGAGGAGCTGGAGGCTGACGTGGTGGGGGCGGTCATCGTGCGTCCTCCCGTTCGGATTCCCCGGACATCAGGTGCGCGTACTCGGCGTTGCCGCGCAGCAGTTCGTGATGGGTGCCGACGGCGGTGATCCGGCCGCCCGACAGCAGGGCGACGCGGTCGGCGAGCAGCACCGTGGAGGGGCGGTGGGCCACGATGAGCGCGGTGGTGTCCGCGAGGACCTGGCGCAGCGCGGCCTCCACGGCGGCCTCGGTGTGCACGTCGAGGGCGGACAGCGGGTCGTCCAGGACGAGGAACGGGGGCCGGCCGACCACCGCCCGGGCCAGCGCCAGCCGTTGCCGCTGCCCGCCGGACAGGCTCAGGCCCTGCTCGCCGACCCGGGTGTCCGTCCCCTGCGGCAGCGCGTGCGCGAACTCGGCCTGGGCGACGGCGAGGGCCCGCCCCAGCTCCGGCGTGCCGGCCTCGGGACCGGCACCCATGAGGACGTTCTCGCCGACGGAGGCGGAGAACAGCGTCGGCTCCTCGAAGGCCACGGCCACCTTGGACCGCAGCTCCTCGCGCGACATCGCGGTGATGTCCCGCCCGTCCAGCGTGATCCGCCCGGAGGTGACCTCGTGCAGCCGGGGGACGAGCGCGGTCAGCGTCGTCTTGCCGCTGCCGGTGGCCCCGACCAGGGCCATGGACTCGCCGGGACGGACGTGCAGGTCGATGAGGTCGAGGACGGGAGCGGAGTCGGGCGGGGCGTCGGGGTAGCGGAACCGCACGCCCTCGAAGCGCAGCCCGCGCGCGGCCTCGGGCAGCCGGTCCCGCACGGCCAGGGGGCTCCGGTCCGGCGTGGTGTCGGGACGCGCGGGTGCCTTCGCCGCGGGCCCGGCACCGCCCACGCCCGGTTCCTCCGGCTCCGCGTCCATCACCTCGAAGTAGCGTTCCGTCGCGGTCGCCGCCTCCTGGGTCATCGCCAGCAGGAAGCCGATGGAGTCCACCGGCCAGCGCAGCGCGAGTGCCGTGCTCAGGAAGGCGACCAGGGTGCCCGCCGACAGCTCGCCGTCGGCCACCTGGACGACGCCCAGCACCAGCGCGGACCCGATCGCCAGCTCCGGCAGCGTCACGATGACGCCCCAGATCGCCGCGAGCAGCCGGGCCTTGCGCAGTTCGGTCCCGCGCAGCGTCCGCGACAGCTCCCGGAACGCCCGTGCCTGGCTGCGGTGCCGCCCGAAGCCCTTGATGATCCGGATGCCGAGCACGCTCTCCTCGACCAGGGTCGTCAGGTCCCCGACCTGGTCCTGGGCGCGCCGCGCCACCGTCGCGTACTTCCGCTCGAAGACCACACAGGTCCACATGACGGGCAGGGCGGGCCCGAGGATGACAAGGCCCAGCGTCCAGTCCTGCAGCAGCATGATGATCACGCCGACCAGGATCGTCACCCCGTTGACCAGCAGGAACGTCAGCGGGAAGGCGAGGAACATGCGCAGCAGCATCAGGTCGGTCGTGGCCCGGGAGAGCAACTGGCCGGAGGCCCACCGGTCGTGGAAGGCGACCGGCAGCCGCTGCAGATGCCGGTACAACTCCGCCCGCATCTCCGCCTCGACGTGCGACAGCGGCCGCGCGACCAGCCACCGCCGCAGCCCGAACAGGCCCGCCTCGGCCACGCCGAGCAGCAGCAGGTACAGCGCGCCGAGCCACACCCCGCCCGGATCCCGGTCCGCCACCGGACCGTCCACCATCCACTTCAGGACGAGCGGGATCACCAGCCCCAGACACGAGGCGACGACCGCGACGAACGCGGCGGTGAACAGCCGCACCCGCACCGGCCGGACGTGGGGCCACAGCCGCAGCAGCGTGCGCACGGCTGAACGGTCAGTAGGGTCCTGGGTGGTTGCGCATGTCGTGGGCATCACCGGTGAGCCTACGGATCGGCACCGACGACGCCCACCGAGTTTTGGCCGGACCCGGATCCGCCGCCGGTCCTACGACCTGCGCGTTCGAGGTGCCGGACGGGCGGCCTAGGAGGCCACCCGCAGCAGCAGTACGGACCGGGCCGGCACCGTGAGCGCCGCGCCCGCCGGATGCGACACGTCCGGTGTCTCGCGCTGCTCCTCCTGGGAGGTGTCCACGACGACCTCGTAGCGCTCCGCCCACGGGGGCCCCGGCAGCACGAAGCTGACGGGACGGTCGCCGGCGTGCACGACGGCCAGGAAGCTGTCGTCCAGGATCGGCGCGCCCCGGTCGTCCCGGCCCGGTATGTCCCGCCCGGACAGATACATGCCGAGGGTGGCCGCGGGCGCGTACCAGTCGCCTTCCGTCATCTCCGTGCCGCGCGGGGTGAACCACGCCAGGTCGCGCAGCCCGTCCGCCGAGTGCGCCCGCCCGGAGAAGAACGCGCGGCGGCGCAGCACGGGGTGCTGGTGGCGCAGCGCGATCAGCCGGGAGGTGAGGTCGAACAGCGCCCGCCAGTTCGGGTCCTCCAGCAGCCCCCAGTCCAGCCAGCTGATCTCGTTGTCCTGGCAGTAGGCGTTGTTGTTGCCGCGCTGCGTACGGCCCAGCTCGTCCCCGGCCACCAGCATGGGCACGCCGGTCGACAGCAGCAGCGTGGTGAGGAGGTTGCGCAACTGCCGCCGTCGCAGCGAGCGGATCTCCTCCTGGTCCGTCTCGCCCTCCGCCCCGCAGTTCCAGGAGCGGTTGTCGTGCGTGCCGTCCCGGTTGTTCTCGCCGTTGGCCTCGTTGTGCTTGCCCTGGTAGGAGACCAGGTCGCGCAGGGTGAAGCCGTCGTGCGCGGTGATGAAGTTGACCGAGGCGTAGGGGCGGCGGCCGCCCCAGGCGTACAGGTCGCTGGAGCCGGACAGGCGGTAGCCGAGGTCGCGCACGTCCGGGAGCGCGCCGCGCCAGAAGTCGCGGATCGCGTCGCGGTAGCGGTCGTTCCATTCCGTCCACAGGGGCGGGAAGGCGCCGACCTGGTAGCCGCCGGAACCGACGTCCCAGGGCTCGGCGATGAGCTTCACCCGGCGCAGCACCGGGTCCTGGGCGATCACCGCCAGGAACGGGGAGAGCATGTCGACGTCGTGCATCGAGCGGGCGAGCGCCGCCGCGAGGTCGAAGCGGAAGCCGTCCACGCCCATCTCGGTGACCCAGTAGCGCAGCGAGTCGGTGATCAGGCGCAGCACCTGCGGCTGGACGACGTGCAGGGTGTTGCCGCAGCCGGTGTAGTCCGCGTAGCGGCGCGCGTCGTCCTGGAGGCGGTAGTAGCCGCGGTTGTCGATGCCCTTCAGGGACAGCGCCGGGCCCAGCTCGCCCGCCTCCGCGGTGTGGTTGTAGACCACGTCGAGGATGACCTCGATGCCGGCCGCGTGCAGCGCGCGGACCATGCGCTTGAACTCGCCGACCTGCTGTCCCGTCGTACCGGAGGCGGCGTAGGCGGCGTGCGGGGCGAAGTAGCCGATCGAGTTGTAGCCCCAGTAGTTCTTCAGACCGCGGCGCAACAGGTGGTCCTCGTGGGCGAACTGGTGGACCGGGAGCAGTTCCACGGCCGTCACGCCGAGGTTGACCAGGTGCTCGATGGCCGCCGGGTGCGCCAGACCGGCGTAGGTGCCGCGCAGTTCCTCGGGGATCCCGGGGTGCAGCTTGGTGAAGCCGCGCACGTGGAGTTCGTAGATCACGGAGTCGGCCCACGGCGTCTTGGGGCGGCGGTCGTCCTCCCAGTCGTCGTCATCGTCGACGACGACTCCCTTCGGGACGAACGGCGCCGAGTCCCGGTCGTCGCGCACGGTGTCCGCCACCTGCTGCTCCGGCCAGTCCCGGACATGGCCGTACACCTCCGGCGGGAGGCTGAACTCGCCGTCCACCGCGCGCGCGTACGGGTCGAGGAGCAGCTTCGCCGGGTTCCAGCGGGCGCCGATCCACGGGTCCCAGCGGCCGTCCACCCGGTAGCCGTAGCGCTGTCCTGGCATCACGCCCGGCACGAAGCCGTGCCAGATCTCGTGCGTGAGCTCGCTCAGCCTCAGCCGTGTCTCGCGGCCCCGCTCGTCGAACAGGCACAGCTGGACCGCCTCCGCACCGGCCGCCCACAGGGCGAAGTTGGTGCCGGCCACCCCGTCCGGACCCACTCGGAAGCGTGCACCCAGTGGAGTGGGCGTGCCCGGCCAGACCTGCGGGGCGGGAAGGGTGGGGCGTCGGCCGCCGCTCATCGCGGCGGACCCGGGGCCGGTCTCGACCACCGCGGCCGACGCGGGGCCCCGTTCGACCACCTCGGCGGCCGCGGGGCGGCTCTCGATCACCACGGCGGGCGCGCCCCCGCCGTCGACCATCGCGGCGGGCGCGCCCCCGCCGTCGACCATCGCGGCGGTCACCGGACCGCTGTCGACCATCGCGGCGGTCATCGGACCGCTCTCGATCACCGCGGTGGTCCCAGGACCGTGCTCGACCACCGCGGCGGCCGCGGGGCCGCCCTCGACGGCCCATTCCTGAGCCACTGTCTGCTGCTCGGCTGTGCTCGACACCTTGCGGCCCCTTCGTTCGGCTCGTTCGCCCCAGGAGCGCTCCCCGCCGGCTCCGGGCACCCGGCCGGGCCGGCACCCATGGGTCCGCGGCACGGCCGACCTCCGGCACCGGCACCCCGCGGCACACGGGCGCGGCTCCCCATCGCGTCGTCCTCCCCACTGTTCTGCCCAGCGCTTGCGTCGCACTCACGTTTCCCCAGGGCGGGGCCGGTCGTTGAGTCACCCGTGAGGTATGCACACGGGCGCGCACGGCGCGCGGGGGCCGCGCTGGCCGCCGTACTGACATGGGCAGGACTGCTGGCCGGGGCCGCCGGCTGCACCCCGGGCGGGGGCGGGACCGGGCTTGAGGGGGTGTTCGGAAAATCCAGGGCACCGAAGGAGGTCATCCGCGTCACACCGGACGACGGCGGCAAGTCCGTACGTTCCGGCGACCGGCTGCGCGTGAGGGTGCCCGGCGGGCACCTGGAGTCGGTGAGCGTGGTCAGGTCCCAGGACGCCCAGGACACGCCGGTGACCGGGCACATCAGTGCCGACGGCACGACCTGGGAACCCGACGAGGACAAGCTGGCACTCGCCGCCAAGTACACCGTCGACGTGGTGGCGACCGACGAGAACGGGCGGCGCACCGCCCGGCACACCACATTCACGACGTACGTCCCCGACCAGCGGTTCATCGCGTACGTCACCCCGGAGAACCGCGCGACCGTCGGCACCGGGATGATCGTCTCCCTGGCCTTCAACCGGGAGATCGCCGACCGCGCCGCCGTCGAACGCGCCGTCCGCGTCACGGCGAAGCCCGCCGTCGAGATCCGCCCGCACTGGTTCGGCAAGGACCGACTGGACTTCCGCCCCGAGAGGTACTGGCAGCCCGGGACCCAGGTCACCGTGGACCTGCGGCTGCGCGACGTGCAGGGGGCACCCGGCGTCTACGGGCTGCAGTACAAGACGTTCTCCTTCACCGTCGGCCGCAGCCAGGTCTCGCTGGTGGACGCGGCCGACCACACCATGGAGGTGCGCCGCGACGGCCGGCTCATCGCCACCGTGCCCATCACCGCCGGGGCACCCGAGCACACCACCTACAACGGGAAGATGGTGGTGATGGACATGCTCGAAGTCACCCGTATGAACAGCCGTACGGTCGGCTTCGGTGGTGAGTACGACATCCCGGACGTCCCGCACGCCATGCAGCTCACCGACTCCGGGACCTTCCTGCACGGCAACTACTGGGCGCCGGACGCCCCGGGGAGCGCCAACGTCAGCCACGGCTGCATCGGCCTGCGGGACGTCAAGGGCGGCAGCGCGGACACGCCGGCCGGCTGGTTCTTCGACCGCAGCCTGGTCGGAGACGTCGTCGAGGTCGTCCACAGTAATGACAAAAAGGTCTCTCCCGACAATGGGCTCGGAGGGTGGAACATGGGGTGGAAGGAGTGGAAGGCGGGCGGTGCGGGCAAGTGACCTGGTGGGGGCCGAGGTTGAGCCGTGGGGGCGGACGGTGGAAGTTGCGACGAAACAGTGACATTCGGCTGACGCGAACCTCAAAACCCGCCAGTTAATATGCGCGCACGAACGTGGTGGGGTGCGGGCCTGACCAGGCCCGCCGAGGGGAGAACAACTTGAACGTGCGGCCGATATCGGGGGCGTCGGTGGGCGCGCGGGTGCGGGGCCGGAAGAGAGCGGGGGCGCTGATGACCGGCGTCCTCCTCCTGGCCGTCACCGCGTGCGGCGGAGGAGGAGAATCCGACTCGGGGTCCGGGGACGGAAAGGGCAAGGACCACTCGACCCAGCAGGGCAAGCAGTCGGAGGCCGTCGTCACCATCGCGCCCAAGGACGGGGCGAAGTCGGTCGACACGAGCGGCGCGCTCAAGGTCGGCGCCGCCAAGGGCAAGCTGACCGAGGTCGAGGTCAAGGACGCCAAGGGCGCCAAGGTCGAGGGCGCGATAACCGGCGGCGGCGCCACCTGGACGCCGTCGACCCATCTGGCCGCCTCCACCAAGTACACGGTGCACGCGGTCGCCAAGGACTCCGCGGGCCGTGCGGCGGCCGAGGACTCCAGCTTCACCACCCTGACGCCGCAGAACACCTTCGTCGGCTACTTCACTCCCGAGGACGGCTCCACCGTCGGCGTCGGCATGCCGTTCTCCGTGCACTTCACCCGGGGCATCACCAACCCGGAGGGCGTGGAGAAGGCCATCAAGATCAAGACCGAGCCGGCCGTCGACGTCGAGGGCCACTGGTTCGGCAACGACCGCCTGGACTTCCGCCCCGAGCAGTACTGGAAGGCCGGCACGAAGGTCACCGTCGAGCTGAACCTCGACGGAGTCAAGGGCCGCTCCGGTGTCTACGGCAAGCAGACCAAGACGGTGAAGTTCACCATCGGCCGCAACCAGGTCTCCGTCGTGGACGCCAAGAAGCACACGATGAAGGTCACCCAGGACGGCAAGGTCATCAAGACCATCCCGGTCACCACCGGCAAGCCCGGCTACGACACCTGGAACGGCCAGATGGTGATGAGCGAGAAGCTCACGGTCACCCGCATGAACGGCGAGACGGTCGGCTACGGCGGCGAGTACGACATCAAGGACGTCCCGCACGCCATCCGTCTGACCAACTCCGGCACGTTCATCCACGGCAACTACTGGGGCGGCGGCGTCTTCGGCAACTCCAACGCCAGCCACGGCTGCGTGGGCCTGCGCGACGTGCGCGGCGGCTACAGCAAGAGCGTGCCGGCGGCCTGGTTCTTCAACCACTCGATGATCGGTGACGTGGTGGTCGTCAAGCACTCCAACGACCGGACCGTCGACCCCGACAACGGCCTCAACGGCTGGAACATGTCCTGGGAGAAGTGGAAGTCATAGCCCTTCGGCGTGAAGGGGCCCGGTGCTGTGACGGACGGCACCGGGCCCTTCGTCGTTAGTGGCCGTTAACCTGCTGCCATGACCGTCACTCTCGAAGTCGCCGAAGGCGTCGGCACGCTGCGTCTGGACCGTCCGCCGATGAACGCGCTGGACGTCGCCACGCAGGACCGGCTCAAGGAACTCGCCGAGGAGGCCACCCGGCGCGACGATGTGCGCGCCGTGGTGATCTACGGCGGCGAGAAGGTGTTCGCGGCGGGCGCGGACATCAAGGAGATGCAGGCCATGGACCACACCGCGATGGTCCTGCGCGCCCGCGGACTGCAGGACTCGTTCACCGCCGTGGCCCGCATCCCCAAGCCGGTGGTCGCGGCCGTCACCGGCTACGCCCTCGGCGGGGGCTGCGAACTGGCCCTGTGCGCCGACATCCGCATCGCCGCCGACAACGCCAAGCTGGGCCAGCCCGAGATCCTGCTCGGCCTGATCCCCGGGGCCGGCGGCACGCAGCGGCTGTCCCGGCTGATCGGCCCCTCCAAGGCCAAGGACCTCATCTTCACCGGCCGGATGGTGAAGGCCGACGAGGCGCTGACGCTGGGCCTGGTGGACCGGGTCGTCCCGGCCGCCGAGGTGTACGCCGAGGCGCACGCGTGGGCGGCGAAGCTGGCGCAGGGTCCGGCGATCGCGCTGCGCGCGGCCAAGGAGGCGATCGACACCGGTCTGGAGACGGACATCGAGACCGGGCTCGCCGTCGAACGGAACTGGTTCGCGGGGCTGTTCGCCACCGAGGACCGCGAGCGGGGCATGCGCAGCTTCGTGGAGGAAGGGCCGGGCAAGGCCAAGTTCCTCTGAGGCCCGCTGAGTTCCTCTGATTTTTCGCCTGAACCCTCTTGCAATTGACGCGATGTCTGACCCGGGGTCCCTCGATGGGGCGGTTTATGGAAACCTTAAGGCAACCTTAAGCCTGTCTTGTCGAGGGCGCCTGTCGCTTGCCCGTGAGGGCACCGTCCGCGCAGGTCAGGCGGGCCGTAGCGGGGTCCGAAATGCCGTCGGCATATGACAATCGGACGGCGCGGAATGGAAGCTTCCGGGGGGCGTATTCTTCCGGAACGCCCCCGGGGGGCGCTTCGGGCGGCCATGATGGGGGCATGGCGGGGCTGGAGGGCATCGAACAGCCGCGGGGACACGGCCGTGCGACGGCGGCGCGCTGGTCGCCCGCGGTGGAGGACGAACGGGCGCTCAAGGCACTTGAGTTGTTCGGCAATCCGACGGAGGCCGAGGTTCCGCTGCCGTCCCGCCCGGAGTCGGCGGCCACCGCCCGCCGGCTCGCCCAGGTCGTCGTCCTGCGCCAGTGGGGGCTCACCCCGAAGATGACCGAGGACGCGGTCTTACTCGTCTCCGAACTCGTCGGCAACGCCGTACGGCACACCGGCGCCCGCGTGTTCGGCCTCCGCATGCGCCGCCGCCGCGGCTGGATCCGCATCGAGATCCGCGACCCCTCGCGCGGCCTGCCCTGTCTGATGCCGGTTCAGGAGATGGACATCAGCGGCCGCGGCCTGTTCCTGGTGGACAAACTCTCCGACCGCTGGGGCGTGGACCTCCTGCCCCGCGGCAAGACGACCTGGTTCGAGATGCGGGTGGCCGACCGGTAGGACGGGTCCGCGAAGCCCCCGTCGTCGCGGTCCTGTCGGGGTCGCGAACACGGCGACCCGCTTCGATCGCCCTTTCGGGTCAATCGGCTGTTTTCTTACCCAACGTGCCTTAAATGGTGCGCGTGACCACGACCGACCGCCGCGGGGCGTTGCGTGCCGGTGCCGGGCTCGTCGCCGGTGGTGCCCTCGCCGCCGGGTGCTCCACCGCCTCCGGCTCCGTCGCGCAGCCCACCCCCACCCCCACCCCCACCCCCACGCCCACCGCCGCGAAGGCCACGCCCCCCGCCGCGCCCGCGCCCCGGGCCTTCCCCCGACAGCCGACCCAGATCACCCACGGCCCCCGCGACCACCCCCGCGTCGCGCTCACCTTCCACGGCCAGGGCGACCCCGCGCTGGCCCGCGCCCTGCTCACCGAGGCCGAACGGCGCGGCGCCCGGGTCACCGTGCTCGCCGTGGGCAGTTGGCTCGACGAACACCCGCAGATGGCCGGCCGGATCCTCGACGGCGGCCACGACCTGGGCAACCACACCCAGCGGCACGTGGCCGTCAACGCCCTGTCCGAGGACGGCGCCCGCGCCGAGATCGCGGCCTGCGCGGACCGGCTGAAGCGGCTCACCGGTTCGATCGGCACCTGGTTCCGCCCCTCGCGTGCCCCGACGGCCACCCCGCTCGTTGCCCGGCTGGCCCGCGCCGCGGGCTACCCGCACGTGCTGTCGTACGACGTCGACTCGCTCGATTACACCCGGCCCGGCGCCGACGCCGTCACCCGAACGGTCCTGGCCGAGGTAAGGAACGGATCCGTCGTGAGCCTGCACTTCGGTTACCCGGACACGGTCGCCGCCCTCCCCGCCGTACTGGACGAACTCGACCGGCGCGGACTGCGCGCGGTCACCACCACGGAGCTGCTGAGCTGATGCAACCCACCCACGCCGCCCGCGTCCTGGCCGCCGGCGCCGCCCTCGCCGCCCTGACCCTGCTGTCCGCCTGCGACAGCGGCTCCGAGCCCCGCGCGACCGAGACGTTGGCCAGTGCCGCGCCGGTCAAGACGCAGCAGAAGCAGGTCCCGCCGGTCGACGGCCTGCCCGGCATGCCGCCCGTGCTCGACCCGAAGGACGTCTACGTCGCCGACCGCCCGGGCAATCTCTCCCCGGTGGTCAAGGACTTCCCGTCCCGGATCTACGTCCCGAACACCAACTCCGACACCGTCACCGTCATCGACCCGACGACGTACCGGATCATCAAGACGATCCCGGTCGGCCGGCAGCCGCAGCACGTCGTGCCCTCCTGGGACCTGAAGACCCTGTGGGTGAACAACGACAGGGGCAACACCCTCACCCCGATCGACCCGAGGACGGGCCGGGTGGGCAAGCCGGTCGACGTGCACGACCCGTACAACCTCTACTTCACGCCCGACGGCAAGTACGCCGTCGTCATGGCGTCCCTCGACCGTCAGCTCGTCTTCCGCGACGCCCACACCATGAAGCGCGTGAAGACAGTCCCGGTCAGCTGCTACGGCGTCAACCACGCCGACTTCTCGCTCGACGGCCGCTACTTCATCGTCTCCTGCGAGTTCAGCGGCGAGCTCCTGAAGGTCGACACCGAGCGGATGAACGTCGTCAGGCAGGAGAAGCTGCCGTTCCACGGCGCCATGCCGCAGGACGTCAAGGTCTCGCCCGACGGGAAGCGGTTCTACATCGCCGACATGATGGCCCACGGCGTGTGGATCCTGGACGGCGACAAGTTCGACCGGCCCCGCTTCCTGGCCACCGGCAAGGGCTGCCACGGGCTGTACGTCAGCCGGGACTCGCGCGAGATGTACATCTCCAACCGGGGCGAGGGCACGATCTCCGTCTTCGACTTCGCGCGGAACCGGCTGACGAAGAAGTGGCACCTGCCTGGTGGCGGCAGCCCCGACATGGGCGGCGTCTCGGCGGACGGCAAGGTCCTGTGGCTGTCCGGCCGCTACAACTCCGAGGTGTACGCCATCGACACCCGCACCGGCACCCAGCTGGCCCGCATCAAGGTGGGCAGCGGCCCGCACGGCCTCGCCGTCTACCCGCAGCCGGGCCGCTACTCACTGGGCCACACCGGCATCTTCCGCTGACGGCCGCTCGGCCTCGGGCGTCGCCAGCAGCGCCTCCGCTCCGACCGGTACGTAGCCCGCCGCCTGGAACGCCCGCAGGCTGCGGGCGTTCCCCGGGGCGATCTGGGCCCACAGGGGTTCGTCCGCGAGGTGCCGGGCGGCCGTCACCAGGCGCCGCCCCAGCCCCCGCCGCCGTACGTCCTCGTCCACCTCGACCGAGACCTCCAGCCGCCCGGCCACCCCGCGGCCCAGCGCCAGTACGCCGCCCTCCGCCGCCCAGGCGCGCACCCCGTCGCGCCGCTTCCTCGCAGAGGCCACCCGCGCATGGCCGGGGTCGGTGATCTCCTCCAGCGCGAGCGGCGGTTCGCCCGGCAGCGGGGCGCCGACCAGGAGGGCGTCGATCGTGTCGGTCGTCCGTCCCGTGCGGTCCATGAAGGCCGCCAGGAACCGCGCGTTCATCGTCGCCGCGAGCGCGTCGCAGCGCAGCGAGCGCAGCGTCTGCCGCACCCACCGGGGGTCCTCGTCCGTGAACACCACCGAGTGCGCGGTGAAGGCGATGACACCGGCGTCGCGGGGGGAGTGCTGGGGAACCACGGTCGCATTGCCGTCCGGCGGCGGGAAGACGCCCCGCGCCGCCGCGTCGAGAATGTCTCGCAGGCTCTGCACCACGGCCGCGCACCCCGCTCCTTGAGTCTCCACCACCACAAGGCCCAGACTCCCAGACGGGCGCCCGAGGCCGAGGAGCGGGTCGGCCGGGTGGTCGCTGCGTTCCCGGTTCGGGCGGGCGGCTACTCTGACCAGCGGCAGTAGGCCAGTATGACCCGAACAACGTGACAAAAAGGGGCGGATCGGTGGCGGACATCGAGGAAGCACGCAAGCAGTTCCAGCGGATCGATGCGGACGGCGACGGTTTCATCACCGCTGCCGAGTTCAAGTCCGCCCTGGCTCAGGAGGGCGACTGGAACGTCACCGAGACGGTGGCGGCGGCCATCATCAAGACCCGCGACCTCAACGGCGACAAGGTCCTGTCGTTCGACGAGTTCTGGGCGTACCTGAACAAGTGACGTGAACGGAAGGGGGGCACCCGGACGGGTGCCCCCCTTCGCCGTGCCCGTCGGCGGAATAGTCACCGGCCCGCCGGGGTTGCCGTCGCGAGAGAAAACATGCGTGTACATGAATCGCAGCGATCGCACACCACTCCCGGAGGGTCCGGCATGAAGATCGGCATCATCGGCGCGGGGAACATCGGCGGCAACCTGACCCGGCGGCTCAGGGAACTGGGCCACGACGTCTCCGTGGCCAACTCGCGCGGCCCGCACACCCTCACCGGGCTGGCCGCGGAGACGGGCGCGACGCCCGTCCCGGTCGAGGAGGCGGCGCGCGGCGCGGAGGTCGTCGTGGTGACCGTCCCGCTCAAGGCGGTCCCGAACCTTCCCGCCGGCCTGCTGGACGGCGCGGCCGAGGGCGTCGCCGTGATCGACACCGGCAACTACTACCCCCAGCAGCGGGACGGACGGATCGCGGGGATCGAGGACGAGGGGCTCACCGAGAGCCGCTGGACCGAGCGGCACGTCGGCCACGCGGTGATCAAGGCGTTCAACGGGACCTACGCCCAGGACCTCCTGGACCGCCCCCGACCGGCCGGCGCCCCCGACCGGATGGCCCTCCCGGTGGCCGGCGACGACGAGGCCGCGAAGCGGGTCGTACGCGACCTGATCGACGAACTCGGCTTCGACACGGTCGACGCGGGCGGTATCGACGACTCCTGGCGCCAGCAGCCGGGTACACCGGTGTACGGCCTGCAGGCGGGCACCGCCGTAGTCACCAAGGCCCTGGCGGAGGCGTCGCCGGAGCGGACGGCGGACTTCACGGCGTAGGGCTCCGCCGGCTGCGGCCCCGCGCTCCGGAGTCGGCTCCGGCTCCGCGCTCCGGAGTCGGTTCCGGCCCGGTGCGCTGGAACCGGATCTAGCCCAGTGCCTTAGACACGAAGGTGTCCAGGACGCCCGTGCCCACCTCGACCGTGCGTCTGCGTCCCTGCCAGTCCACGATCGTGTGGGAGCGGGCCGCGGCGCGCAGGGACCGGACCTGGGCGCGCGTGCTCCTGCCGGAGCGGAGGTCGAGCGCGGCCAGGGCGGCGCGGGCCCAGTCGCGGGCCGAGGCCAGCCAGGGCGCGGCCGAAGTGCGCAGCGACGCGGGCACCGTGTCCGGCACCGACGCGAGGACCCGGAGGTGCTCGCGCAGGGCGCTCTCCGCCCCCGCGCCGCCCTTCCGGTACGCCGCCGTCAGCGCCGCCAGCCGCGGCGCCTGCGTGGAGTCCAGCCGGGAGGCCCGGTTGACGTCCGCGAAGGCGCGCAGGGCGGTGAGGGCGCGCGCGTCGCCGTCGGCCAGCACCGACAGACCCGCGTCCAGCGCGGCGGCGGGCCGGTAGGCGGCGGGGTTCCAGGTGTACGCGGCCATCGAGAACAGCGCCGGGTCGGAGGCGGCGGCCTGGTTCATCGGGTTGGCCAGCAGGCCCGCGACCGCCCCGGGCAGGCTGTCCTGGCGGCCGGTGTAGGGGCCGAGCAGCAGATGGTCCGCCGTGTAGTCGTTGACCGGGTAGTTGTCCCACACCAGCAGCGGATGCCCGTACAGCCGTGCCGCCTCGCGCGCCTGCGCGGTGCGCAGGGCCGGGGAGACGACCAGCGGCCCGGTCCACATCACCTCGACGCCGCGGTCCAGCCCCGCCGCCAGCGCCGCCTTGTACGCGCTGCCCCGCGCCCCGTCGTACTCCGTCGGCACGGTGATGAGCGGCGCGGCGCCGTCGCGCGCGTCGAGGAACTGGTGCTGCACCTTGTTCAGCAGGTCCGCCTGCGCCCGCCCGACCGCGCCCCGCCCGCTGCCGTACACCGCCGCGTCGCGCGCGCAGTTCCAGCGGTCGATGTCGATGTCGTCCAGCGGCACGGCGAAGGCCCGCACCCCGGCGTCGTCCCACAGCTGCCGGAACTTGCGGATCAGCGCGGCGGTGTCGCTCGCGGACGAGTAGCACACGGACGGGCCGGGGGAGAGCGCGTACACCAGGGAGATGTGGTCGGTGGAGGCCTGCCGGGCCAGCGCGCGCAGGTCGGCGAGGCGTGACTCGGGGTACGGGTCGCGCCAGCGGGCGCGCAGATAGGGGTCGTCCTTCGGACCGTAGAGGTACGTGTCGAGCTTCCAGCGCGCCGCGAAGTCCAGCTGCTCCAGGCGTTCGCGCTGGGTCCACGGCGTGCCGTAGAAGCCCTCGACGATGCCGCGGGCGGCGGTGGCGGGCCAGTCCCGGACGCGGACGGCGGGCAGCGTGCCGCGCGCGGCGGACGAGCCGACGGGGCGCACCAGCTGGGCGAAGGTCTGCGCGGCGTGGAAGGCGCCGTCGGCGTCGACTCCGGCGAGGACGGCCCGGGGCCGGTCGTGGTCGCGGCCGACGGCGAGGACGTAGCCGCCGGGGGCGAGACCGGTGGGCTGGTCTACTCCCAGCGTTCGCAGGGCGGTCGACGGACCGGACGACGTCACCGTCACCAGCAGTTCGCCGGATCTCGGACCGTCCCCCAGCCGGACCTCGTCCGCGCCGCCCGCCCGCAGCGCCCGGGTCACGGCGTCCAGGGTGGCCGCGTCCGTCCCGGAGTCCGCGCGCACCGCCACGCCGTGCCCGATCGGCACCGTGCCCGCGTCCCGGCGCACGCTGCGCGGCGCCGGCCACAGGGCGGGCAGGTTCGCCGGCGCGCTCCCGGCGCGGGTGGTGTGTGCCTTGCCGTCGTCCGCGGGGGCCGCCGCCGAAGCCCCCTCGGACGTGCCGGAACCGGGGCCGCAGGAGCGGGCCAACAGGACCACCACGAGCCCGAGAACGAAGCCGATCACCAGCTGCGGCGGGAGGCGTAACTGGCGCACCCGGGCCCCCTCGACCATCCGTCTGCGCTTGCCGTTCACAGTGAACTACGATCTGCCGCACAGATTATGACGGAACGACAGTTTCTGTTCGGGGGGTTCCGTGAATGTCGCCGGGGCATATTACGCGTTCGTGTGACGATCCTTCGGAAACGCTGGCGAAGACGCTGACAAGAGGGCACTGTGCGCCAGATGGCGTAGACACTCCCCACAGCGGGTTCTATCCAGAGATGCGCGGGGCGAACGCGGTCCTGCTCGAAGCACAGGAGGTCGCACATGGTGGTGGTTCCGGAAGATCCGCACAGCCACTGGATCGTGCTCCTCGACATCGAGGACTTCAGTCTGCGCGCGGAGACCACCCAGGCGACGCTGCACGACGACCTGTACCACGTGGTGGAGTTCGCGTTACGCCGCGCCCGGCTCGATCCGGAGCGCTGCGCGGTGCAGGACCGCGGTGACGGCGTCCTGCTCCTCGCCCCGCCGGACACCAAACCCACCCTGCTGTTACGGGAGTTGGTGCGCGGTCTGGAGGACGCGCTGGCGCACCACCGGGACACGTACAACCACGACCACCGGATGCGGCTGCGGGTCGGACTGCACGAGGGACTGGTCAACCGGAACGGCGAGCGCTGGACCAGCAACGCCATCAACGACCTGGCACGGCTGGTGGACGCGGGCCCGGTCAAGCAGTCGCTCGCCCGGGCCGGCCGCGCCCACCTGGTGGTGGTCGTCTCGGACGACGTGCACCGCAAGGTGGTGCGGGGGCGCTACCCGGGCATCGACCCGGCGGCCTATCTGCCCGCCGACTTCGTCACCAAGCACGGCGAACCGCGCCGGGGCTGGGTCACCGTACCCGGCTACCCGGCGCCGCCCGGACTCCCCGCGGACTCGGGGGAGCCGCCACGTGACAGAACCAGACCGGGGGCAGCCCCCGGCACGGGCGGCACCGCGGGAGGGGCGGGCGGCGGGACCGAACCGGGGAGCCCGGTCCCGTCGCCCTCGCTCCACTTCGGCGGTGACATGACGGGCGGCCAGATCGCCTTCGGGAACATCGTCAACGGGGACTGGGTGCAGGGCGACAAGACCGAGCACCGCTACGACGGCAACGACGCCGACGCCGGTCGGGGCGCACCCCGCCGCGACACCTCGGCGGACGGCTCGTGAGCACCCCGCCCGCGGCCGGAGCGGGAGCCGGGGCCGGCGCGCCCGCTCCCACCCCGACCCCCTCGTCGGCACCCGCGCAGGGCTCACCCCCGCCCGGAGGCGGCGCGTCCGCCCAGGGCGGCGGCAGCGGGGCGCCCCCTTCCGGCCAGGGAGCCGGCGGCGCGGAGGGCGCGGCGACCCCGCAGGGCGGCGCGCAGACACCCGCCGCCGCACCCGACAACACCGTCGGCGCGGGCAGCACCGCCAGCATGGCCACCGCCCGGGCCGGCCAGGGCAGTCTGCGCGCCGGCCTGCTGCGCACGGCGTGGTCGCACTTCGGCGGCGACCGGGTCCAGGGCGACAAGATCGTCATCCATGCCGGGGGCGAACGCGGCGTCGTCCTGCGCCCCCTGGCCGCGGCCATCGTGGAGACCGTCCGCCACACCTTCCAGCCACCCGACCGCTGGGACGACGTCGTCGCCGACGCCTGGCAGCGCCGCTCGGTCGTGCTGCGCGGCCCGGGCGGCGCCGGCAAGACCGCCGCGGCCGTCCGTCTGCTCATCGCCGCCCAGGCCAAGAACTTCTACCTGCTCGACTCGGTGGCCGAACTGACCCGGCTGACCGAGCTCAAACAGCTCGGCAGCGGCACCGGCCTGCTGCTCGACCGGCCCGCCGACCTCGCCGAGCTGCGCGGCTCCCAGCTCGCCGGACTGGAGGACCTGCTCCAGCAGGCCGAGGCCCACCTGGTGCTGATCGCCGGTCCGGAGGCCGAACTCGGCCGCGGTGTCGGCGAGTACGTGCAGCGCATCGCCCGCCCCGACGGCCTGCGCGCCGTACTCCTGGCCCACCTCGGCCACCGGCTCGGCGAGACGGACGCCGACGGCGCGCTCGCCTCCGACGGCGTCGGCGACCTCGTCTCCCTGTTGCTGGACGCGAGCGCCGCCTGCCGGGACGCCGCCCGGCTGGCGGAGGTCCTCGCCCACGAACACGGCGGCGGCGCCATCGACCCGGAGCGGGTCCGCGCCCGCATGGACCACACCGGCGGCGAGGGCCCCGAGGAGTGGTTCGAGGGGCTCGGCGACACCTGGCTGCGCAGCCAGGCCATCGCCCTCGCCGTCCTCGGCGGACTGCCCCAGGAGTACGTGGCCCTGGCCGCGAGCACCCTCCTCGACCGGTTCCGCAGCGACCGGGGCGTGCTCACCGCCAGCGTCGACCACGGCCCCGTACCGCTGCGCCACGACCCCTTCACCCAGTCCCGCCGCCTGCTCGCCGAGAAGCTGCGCGCCCGTACCGTCACCGCGGTCACCCGCGGCGACCTCGGCTGGCTGCCGTGCACCATCGCCGAGTACCGCAACCCCGACTACCCGCCCCGGGTCGTCCGGCACGTCTGGTCCGAGTACCTCGTCCAGGGCGAACTCCTCGACTGGCTCGCCGAACTGGTCGACAAGCCCTCGCAGCAGGTGCGCAGCTTCGCCGGGACCGCGCTCGGCCTGATCGCCACCGAGTCCTTCGAGGCCATCGCCACCCAGGTCTTCCCCGGCTGGATCCAGGACGAGGACCACGGTCAGCTGCGCCGCGAGGCCATCGCCTACGCCCTGCGGGTGTGCGCCCGCGACCCGCAGGTACGGCCCGTGATGCGTGGCCTCGTCGAGAACTGGTACCTCAGCGGCACCTGGGAGTTCCAGGCCGCCGCCGCCCGCGCCTACGGCCTGTGCCTGGGCGGCGCCGACCTGCCCACGGCCGTACAGACCCTCACCCGGCTCGGCACCGTCGACCACATCCAGGTCGCCATCGAGATCGGCGACGCCTTCGCCGACCTGATGGAGGAGGACGTGACCGCGCACGCCCCGGTGGTGCTGCGCGCCCTCGCCGAGATGTCCCACGAGACCGCCAGCCGCCCCTCGGGGCACCTCGCCTTCCTGATCCTCGCCTCCACCCTGGCCACCGACGAACCCGCCGTGGGCACCGCGCCCCGGCGCAGCCGCCCCACCCTGCTGCGGCTCGCCGCCGAGAAACCGCCCGGCGACGAACTGCGGCGGCTGCTCGGCTACCTGTGGTCCGAGGTGATCGGCGGCGAACTCTTCTCCGACGAGGCCGGAAGCGTCCTGGAGGGCTGGGCCACCCAGGCCGAGGCCGACCCCCAGCTCCTCGACGACCTGGTCCGCGTCCTCGTCGAGGACGTGGCGGTCCGCGGCTCCCGCGCCTCGATGCTCCTGGAGCGCTACGCACGGCACTGGACCGACCGTGACCGCTTCCGCCCCCTGCCACGCTCCGCGGCGGTGCTCGGCGCCGCCCTGCGGGGAGCCTCATCCGCCCGAACCGCTCAGCCAGGAGGTGGCCGGTGACCGAGCCGGTCTCGTTGATCGTCAACCAGACTCCGGTGCCCCGCATGGCCGTGGGGCCGACCAAGGCGACCCAGCCGCACCTCGCGGTCGTCTACGCCACCGCCTCCGGCGAGGTGGAGTGCTTCGAGGGCCGCCCGATGAAGCCCTCGCAGCAGGTCTTCTCCAAGTTCCGCACCCGCTACGAGGTCGACCTGCGCCCGCAGCAGCGCAGCGCCGTCCTCGGCCGCAACCCGCTGGTCTCCCGGGACGGCGTGCATGCCTTCGAGGTCAAGGTCGACTTCGCGTTCCGGGTCGACAGCTGGGAGGGCGCCAAGAACCTGGTGCGCTCCGGCATCAGCAACCCGCTGCCCCTGGTGCACAACTACCTCACCAGCCTGTTCCACGGGGCCGGACAGCGCTTCGCCATCGAGGACTCCTTCGGCCTCCAGCACTACCTCAACCAGCGCTGCGGACAGCAGGTCACCCTCGCCCAGGGGCTGATCATCTTCGGCTGCCAGGTGACCGTGCAGCCCGACGAGAAGTCCAAGGCCTACCTGGAGTCGCTGATCGACGCCGGCCGGCGGGAGACGCTCGGCCAGGCCGAGCACCTGCCCAACATGGGGAACGTGCTGCGCGAGGGCCAGATATCGGCGAAGAAACAGGAACAGGAGATGGAGGCCGCCGCCCGCCAGGCCGAGGCGCTGCGGCACGTCTCCATCGACAGCGAGGGCCTGATCCGGCAGTACATGAACACGCACCCGGAGGACGCCGCCGGCGCCTTCGACATGCTGCGCAAGCTCGAAGAGGCCCGCTTCGCCACCGCCGAGCTGCAGAACCAGCGCGCGCTCGCCCTGTTCCAGGCCATGGCCGACAAGAACCTGGTCCAGGCCGGCGACCTGGAGGTCATGCGGCAGCTGCTGACCGACGTGGTCGGCCGCGCCACCGGCGGCGCCCAGCTCCCCGCCGCCACCACACCCCAACTCCCCGGCGCCCGGCCCTGGGACGCCCCGGCCCAGCTGCCCGCCGCGTCCACCGCAGGACCGGCCGGACCGGCCGCACCGGGCCAGAGCCACCCGCAGGCACCGCGGTACGGCGCCCCGGGCCAGGGCCCCGGGTCCACCGTCGTCGGCGACCACCTGCCCCCGTACGCGGGCCGGCCCGCCGTACCCACCTACGCCGCCCTGATCTACCTGGTGCTCGACGAGTCCCTCGAACGCGCCTGCCTGGAAGAGCTCAACCGCGGTCTCAGCGACCTGCACGCCGCGCTCTGCGGCGCGCCCGAGGTCTCCGCGGCCGTACGCCTCTCCGTCCTCGGCATGGCCGCCACCACCGAACCCCGGCTGCAACTGGAGACGGTGACGCAGGGCACCCGCACCCCCATCCTCACCGGCCGCCCCGGGCTGTCGTACAGCGCCGCCTTCCAGCTGCTGCGGACCGTCGTCGGACAGGACGTCGCCGTGGTCAAGGGCGAGGGCGCCCAGGTGCTGCGGCCGATCGTGTACTTCGTCACCGGCGGCCCGCCCGAGGAGGGCAACGGCTGGCGAGACGTCCACCACACGCTCACCGACACCGGCGGCAACCCCGCCGCGCCGAACCTCATCGCCCTCGGCCTCGGCCGGGCCGACACCCTGACGGTCCGCGCCGTCGCCACCCGGCCCGAGCTCGGCTTCATGGCCCCGCCCAACCAGGACGCCGTCTCGGCCGCGCACAGCTGCGCCGCCTTCCTGCGCGACAGCGTCGTGGGCTACGGGCGGCGCCTCGCCTCCGGCGACCCGCAGTTCTCGGTCAACCCGCCCGACGGCTTCCGGCGGGCCGAGGACGCCTTCTGACCACCACCCCCCACGCAAGACACCCACACAGTCCCCATCTCGCAAGAACGGAAAGACGATGATGGAAAGCAATAGGGGGCACTTGCTCCCCATCTACGTCCTCGCCGACGAGTCGGGCTCGATGACCGAGCACATAGACGACCTCAACGACGGCCTGCGGTCACTGCACCAGGCGCTGCTCGGCGAACCGATGGCCGCGGCCAAGGTGCGCTTCTCGGTCCTGGGCTTCTCCGACGACGTCATCGAGCGCGTCCACCTGGTCGACCTGCGCAGCGCCAACGAGTTCCCGCAGCTGACGACCCGGGGCATGACCAGCTACCTCGCCGCCTTCGAAGACCTCATCCACCGCATCCCGAACGACGTGGGCGCCCTCAAGCGCGAGGGCTACCAGGTGCACCGGCCCGCCGTGTTCTTCCTCAGCGACGGGCTGCCCAACCACGGCGAGGACTGGCGCGACGCCCACCGCAGGCTCACCGACCGCTCCACCACCCTCGGCGCGCCGAACATCATCGCCTGCGGCATCGTCGACGCCGACGCGCACACCATCAACCAGGTCGCCACGGAGCCGCAGTTCGGGTTCGTCGCCAACAAGGGGGTCGATGTCGGCGCCGCCATCGCCAAGTTCTGCACCGCCCTCACCAAGAGCGTGATCTCGTCGGGCCGTTCGCTGGGCTCGCCCCAGCCGCAACTGGTGGTCGACAAGCCGGAAGGCTTCACCGTCGCGATCGATGTGATCTGACGTGAGATTCGGCAGGAACCCCGACGACGGCCGGGAGCAGCCGCACGTACCGCCGCCTCCCGGCCCGGCCCCCTCCCTGTACCAGCGCGACCCGTCCGAGTCCTACGACCGGCCCGACCCCGCGGCGTCCGCCGGCTACGACTGGCACGGCAACCAGTCCTGGCCGCCGGGCGTACCGGCCCCGCACGTGCCCGGCAGCGACGGTCCGGCACCGCCGCCCGCCCACCCGGGCACCCTCGCCGAGCGCTGGCGGACCATCGCCGTCGACGGCGCCGTCCCCGTGTTCGACCCGAGGCCGCCGACCGGCGGCCTGTCGTACCGTCCCGACACCGTCTGCGACGGCTGGTCCACGGTCGCCGTCGACCTGCGGCTGGCCTCGGTGCGCGGCTACGCGCACCGGGCCGAGGGCCGGCCCCGCGAGGACGACGCGGCGGCCGCCTGGGACGAACACAGCGGCACCGTGGTGTTCGCCGTCGCGGACGGCGTCTCCGACGCCCGCCAGCCGCACATCGGCTCGCAACTGGCCTGCCGAAGCGCCGTCGACGAGCTGCTCGGCCAGATCCGCGGGAGCGGCGGCTTCGTCACCGACTGGCGCAAGCTCCTGAACACGGTCCACTGGCAACTGGTCGTACAGGCCCGCCGTCTGCTGCACCAGGAGGAGGCCTCCGTCGCCGAGACGGCCGACCTGCTGGCCACCACCCTGGTCGCCGGAGTGGCCGTGCCCACCCCGGAGGGGGTGCGGGTGGCGCTGGTGTCGGTGGGCGACTCCGGGGTGTGGGCGATCAAGCACCAGCAGCTGTACCCGCTCAGGGGCGGCAAGGCGGTCGGCGCGGACGGGCTGGTCTCCTCGGCGGTGCAGCCCCTGCCGTACGTTCCCGCCGACATCGCGCCCTACGAGTACCTCCTGGACCCGGGCAGCGTGCTGCTGGTCGGCACGGACGGGTTCGGCGACCCCGTCGGCGACGGGCGGGGCGCGGTGGCCCATCTTTTCGCCCGTGAACTGGAGCGTCCGCTACCGCCGTTGGCCTTCGCCCATCTGCTCGACTTCTACCGGGAGACCTTCGACGACGACCGCACCCTGGTGGCGTTGTGGCCGCGCGCGGCCGCCCCCGGAGGATCGCTGTGAGCAGTGTGACGGTGCCCTGGGTGCTGCCCGACAAGCTGGGCAAGTACACCGACCACGGCCTGGGCAACGGCGGCCAGGGCATCGTGTACGGGGTGCCCGATCCGCCCGGGAAGTTCAAGGGCGAGTACCTGGCGTACAAGGAGTACCTGCCGACCGTCGCGTACAAGAGCGACGCCCTGTACGACATGGTCTGCTTCCGCCAGTTGCTGTCCCAGGCCGAGCGCGACTTCCTGGACGAGCGGCTGACCTGGCCGCTCGCGCTCGTCTACCGGGGCGCGACCCCGACGGACCCGCGCCCGTCGGGCAACCCGCACACCAAGGTGGTCGGGTTCCTGATGCGGCGCGTGGTCCAGGCCTACGAGCTGCGCATGCCGCAGACCAACGAGGTGAAGCTGCAGGCGCTGGAGTTCCTGCTCAACGACGACGCCTACATGACCCGCGTCGGCCTGTTCGTCGACGACGCGCACCGGGTGGAGCTCCTGCTCGACCTGGCCCGCACCCTCGACTGGCTGCACCGGCGCGCGGTGGCGGTGGGCGACCTCTCGCCGAAGAACGTCCTGTTCACGCTCGGCGGGCGGGGCCGCTGTCTGTTCATCGACTGCGACTCGATGCGCCACCGGAGCCAGGACGTTCTCGCCCAGGTGGACACCCCGGGCTGGGAGGTGCCGGAGCCGCAGAAGGCCACCACTGCCTCGGACTCCTTCAAGTTCGGGCTGCTCGCCCTGCGGGTGTTCAACCGGGACCAGGACAGCGTCGACCCCGGCCCGCTGCGGGCGGTCTCCACGGAGCTCGCCCAGCTCGCCAACCGTGCGCAGAACCGGGACCCGCAGCGGCGGCCACCCCTGTCCGAGTGGCTGCCCGTGCTGGAACTGGCGCACAACCGGGCCAAGCAGCGCCCGCGGCGGATGGCGCGGACGCCGCAGCCGCAGGCGACCCCCACCGCCACGGCGACCACCGCGCCCCCGGGCTGGCAGCCCTCTTCCGGGCCGCCGCGGCAGCCCGTCCCCCTCTACACCCCGACGACCCCGGCCCGCCAGAACACCTCGTGGGGCAGCAGGGTGGCGTCCTGGCTGCTCGGCGCGGTGCTGGTCGGCGGGGTCGCCGGGTACGCGGCGACCCACATGGACACCTCGGACGGCTCGCCCCCCTCGGTGGCGGAGTCCGACGGGGTCTACACCTCCGGCGGCTCCGTGACCGGGGGCTCGACCGACGGGGGCTCGACCGACGGCGGCGACACCACGGAACCCACCGAGACCCCGTCCGACCAGGCGCAGGCGCCCGGCGCCACGGTGGACTACTCCGCGGTCGCGAACGACTCCGAGGCCGAGGACGTGGCCTCGATGTTCGCCCACTTCTTCGGGGCCATCAACGAGCAGGACTACGACACGGCCCTCGGCTACTACGACCCGACCAGCGGCGTGGTGGACGTCGGCTCCAGTTCCAGCCGCTCCCAGTGGAAGCAGGTCATGTCCACCACGCGGGACAGCGACTTCGTGCTCAGCGACCTCAGGACGGAAGGCTCCTACACCCTGGCCACCCTGAACTTCACCAGCCACCAGGACGCCGGTTACGGCCCGGCGGGCAGCCCGGACGACACCTGCGACGAGTGGACGGTCACCTACCAGCTGACCGACAGCGACGGCTACCGGATCTACAAGGCGCCCAAGGACGGGGTGCACTATGCGTCCTGCTGAGCCATCGTCCGGGGCGGCGTTCACCCGTCGAAGGCCTGCGCCTTCAGCTGGTCCACCGAGCGGATCAGCAGTGACTGACGTCCCGTCACGATCCAGCCCTGGGCCCGCCACTGCTCCAGCACGCGGCTGACGGTGCGCCGCGAGGTCAGCAGCAGCCCCGCCAGGTCGTCCTGGGAGAGGGACAGGGCGATGCGGCGGCCGGTGCCGTCCGGTTCCGGGCGCCCGCAGCGATCCATCAGATCGAGCAGCAGGGCGGCCAGCCGGGCGGGCACCGGCTCGGTGATGCCGGCGCGCTGCAGGTCGGCCTCGCGCAGCCGCCGCGACAGGGTCTGCTCCAGGACGGCGGCGATGCCGGGGCGGGCGCGGGCCAGCACGTGGAAGCGGGTGGCGGGTAGTTGCAGCAGGTCGACCGCGGTGGCCGTGACCAGGGAGGCGGAGCGGCGTCCGCTGTCCACCGCGGCCTGCTCACCGAGGAGTTCACCGGGGCCGCGCAGGGCGAGCAGGGCGCGGTAGCCGGTGTACGACTGGGCGACGACCTTGACCCAGCCGTCCAGCAGCACGACCAGATGATCCGAGTCCTCCCCCTGGGTCACGAACTGCCGGTCCGCGTCGAGCCCCAGCCGCGTCGCCGCCCGCATCAGGGCGGCCCGGTCCCCGGACTCCAGGGTCTCCCAGAAGGGGGCGGGTCGCAGGGCCACGTCCCCCACCTCCCGTAGTCGGCCGCCGCACCGGGACGGCAACAGTGTGGCCCCACGTGACGGCTCCAAAACCTCGGGGACCCGAAAACGAGGCTCAGGACACGAACGGCCGCTGATGCATCAGGCGGATCAGGCGTCCGCCGCCCACTCTCTGAGGGACGTCCTGCTCGCGAAGTCCGCCACGTTCTTGTCGTGGGGGTCGCTGGTGTACTGGTGGAAGCGCCACTTGGCCTTGATGCGGGGCTTGCCCGCGGTGACGTAGTCGGCGATCCAGAGGCCGTCGCCCGCGTACGAGGTCGTGTCGACGTTCAGCCAGAAGTCCCGGTTCGTGTAGAGGATCACCTGGTTCGCCGGCCGCAGTTCCTTCAGCTTGCGGATGAAGAGGTCCTTGTCCGCGTTGCTCGCGTGGGTGCCCTCGCTCGTGGTTTCCCAGTCGACGGCGAGGATGTCGCCCGGCCTTTCTGGGGCGTGTTTGACGAAGTACTCGGCCTGGGCCGTGAGATGGCCGGGCCACAGGAAGTGGTAGAAGCCGACGACCAGGCCGGCGTCGCGGGCGTGTTTCGTCTGGGCGGCGAGCCTCGGGTTGATGTACGAACGGCCCTCCGTCGCTTTGACGAAGGCGAAGGAGAGGCCGTCCGTGTCGAAGGAGGACGACTGGAACGCACTCACGTCTATACCGTGCAACATGGGGAGACTCCCTCAAGCGTCAGTGGGGTGACAGGAGTTGAATGGTGTATGCCCCACCTTTGCACAGGCGATCCGTCCAGGCGCCCGGAACCTCAGCTTCTGCCGGTCACCGAACCGAGCACCGCCGCCGACTTCGTCGACCAGTCGGAGGTGATGACGCTCGCGTGGTCCGCGGCGAGCAGCGCGAGGCGGGCGGCCACTTCCGCGTCCGTCGGGGACGTCGACGAGATCGCCGGGGACACGCCGTCGGCACCCGTCATGATCAGGAAGTAGTGGTTGGCGGAGTAGAAGGACGTGTCGTACGCGTTGTTGACGTAGGTCGCCGCGTCCCCGTCGAAGAACACGAACCAGGGGCGGATCGAGGCGTCGTAGCGGCCGGTGCGCGGGTCGCCGTTCTCCGCGCCGAGCACCGCCGGGAAGGCCTCGGCCGCCGAGATCCGGCCGGCCGCGTACAGATCGCGCAGGTGGTCGCCGTACTCCTCGTCCGTCCAGTACGAGTCGAAGGGGTTCGCCTGCTCGACGGTGCCGGGGATCAGCTCGAAGATGAACTTGCCCTTGAGGGCGTCCCGCGCGGGCCACGCGTTCGCCCTGGCGGCGGCGTCCAGCGAGGAGTACGTCCCGCCCAGCAGGTCGGCCGGCCTGAAGACGCTGTTGCCGAGCCTCTGCGAGACCAGGGTGTCGAACTCGTCCGGGCCGAGGCCGCCCTTGTCGTTGAAGCCGACCTTCATCTCGACCTTGAAGACGATCGGGGGGTGGTCGGGGTGGAGCTGGTTCCAGGCGGCGATGTTGTCCAGGCAGCCGCCGAGGTCCTGGTTGCGGCTCTTGCTGTACAGCTCGGCCGGGGTCTTCGCGGCCTCGCAGTTGTTGTTGTTCCCCAGCGGGTTGCTGTGGCTCACCCGCCAGCGCTTGGTCAGGCTGTCGACATAGACGTCCAGCTCCAGCAGCGAGGCCCCGGAGTCCAACGCCTGTGCGAAGTACGTGTACTTGGCCTTGTCGTACGCGTTGTGCGTGCCGATCGCCGTCGTCTCGGAGAACTTCGGCGACGCCGCGTGGGCGTCCACCGGCACCGCCACCAGCAGCGCGGCGGCCCCCACGAGGGCCGCCACCCGTCTCACCGCACGAACTGCGCCCATGTCCCAACTTCCCTTCTCTGCAGTCGAGTTGGCGGCAGAGTAGTGGGAGGCGGTTACTGATGGGTAGAGCCTGGGCGAACGCCGATGCGGGGCTACGCGCCGAGGTCGTTGCAGGACGCCGGCAGCTGCTCTCGCGGGCGGCCGTAACCCGAATGGGCTATATGTTTCAAGGTTGCAGAAATGCGCCAATTTTGACGTTCAGTGAGCGGTTGGCGTGTGGCGGCAGGCGAGTCGTGGGGCACGGCGGTCTACTGGTGCTCTCGGACGCAGGCGGGAGAGCGTATGAAGAACCTCAGCCGTGACAAAGCCGGGAGAGCCGCATCCGCCGGGACGGGGGCCGTGGCGCGCCCGTTCAGCCGGGCGTCGTCGGCATCGCGCTCGCCGCCCTGCTCACCTTCGCACTGGCGCAGGGGCCCTGGCAGTGGTTCGCCACGTACATCGGCGTGACGCTGCTGGTGATGGTCTTCTCCTTCTACCGGCCGCCGATGTGGGTGCCCGAACTCCGCAGCTCGTACGTGCAGGGTCTGACGGCGTACGCGCTGACCATGGGGCTGTGCGTGGCGATCGCGCTGGCTCCGGCGCTGCAGCGCTGGGCGTGGTTGTTTCCCATGACGGGCACCCGGGGCCGGTGCCTCAGGCTGGGGGAGTACGAGCGCCTTCGGGTGGAGGCCGCGCTGGCGGACCTCGCCGGCCGCGACGG
Source organism: Streptomyces sp. NPDC054794 (assembly GCF_053611585.1). Taxonomy (NCBI): domain Bacteria; kingdom Bacillati; phylum Actinomycetota; class Actinomycetes; order Kitasatosporales; family Streptomycetaceae; genus Streptomyces; species Streptomyces sp. NPDC054794. The sequence goes on from NZ_JBSHAQ010000036.1 coordinate 42,684, forward strand.
TGCCGCCCTGGCGTCGGCACAGGCCTTCCACCGCCATGAGGCCGTCGCCGACTGTCTGGCGTCGACGACGACCCTGTGGCTGCCGGTCCACGGAATCGGGGCGGCCGTACTGGCGGGCCTGGGCGTGTGGACCGTCGACCGCGCCCGCCTGCGGCGGGGGACCCGGCCTAGCACTCGATGATGTTCACCGCCAGCCCGCCCCGGGCCGTCTCCTTGTACTTCACGCTCATGTCCGCGCCGGTGTCCTTCATGGTCTTGATGACCTTGTCGAGGGAGACCTTGTGGGAGCCGTCGCCGCGCATGGCCATGCGGGCGGCCGTGACGGCCTTCACCGCGGCCATGCCGTTGCGCTCGATGCACGGGATCTGGACCAGGCCACCGACCGGGTCGCAGGTGAGGCCGAGGTTGTGCTCCATGCCGATCTCGGCGGCGTTCTCGACCTGCTCGGGGGAGCCGCCGAGGACCTCGGCGAGGGCGCCCGCGGCCATCGAGCAGGCGGAGCCGACCTCGCCCTGGCAGCCGACCTCGGCGCCGGAGATGGAGGCGTTCTCCTTGAAGAGCATGCCGATGGCGCCCGCGGCGAGGAGGAAGCGGACCACGCCGTCCTCGTCCGCGCCGGGGATGAAGTTGATGTAGTAGTGCAGGACCGCGGGGATGATGCCCGCCGCACCGTTCGTCGGGGCGGTCACCACCCGGCCGCCGGCCGCGTTCTCCTCGTTCACCGCCATCGCGTAGAGCGTGATCCACTCCATCGCGTGCGCCAGTGGGTCGCCCTCGGCGCGCAGCTGGCGGGCCGTCACGGCCGCCCTGCGCTTGACCTTGAGCCCGCCCGGCAGGATGCCCTCGCGGGACATGCCGCGGGAGACGCACGCCCGCATCACCTGCCAGATGTCCAGCAGGCCCGAGCGGATCTCCTCCTCGGTGCGCCAGGCCCGCTCGTTCTCCAGCATCAGCGAGGAGATCGACAGGCCGGTCTCCTTGGTCAGACGCAGCAGCTCGTCGCCCGTGCGGAAGGGGTACTTCAGGACCGTGTCGTCCAGCTTGATGCGGTCCTCGCCGACCGCGTCCTCGTCGACGACGAAGCCGCCGCCCACCGAGTAGTACGTCTTCGACAGCAGCTCGGTCCCGGCGGCGTCGAACGCCCAGATCGTCATGCCGTTCGCGTGGTACGGCAGTGCCTTGCGGCGGTGCAGGACCAGGTCGTCGTCGAAGGAGAAGGCGATCTCGTGCTCGCCGAGCAGGGACAGGCGCCCCGACTCCTTGATCGTCGCCACGCGCTCGTCCGCCGTCTCCACGTCCACCGAGCGCGGCGACTCGCCCTCCAGGCCGAGCAGCACCGCCTTCGGCGTGCCGTGGCCGTGGCCGGTGGCGCCCAGGGAGCCGTACAGCTCGGAGCGTATGGACGCGACGGAGCCGAGCAGGCCCTCGTTGCGCAGGCGGAGGGCGAACATGCGCGCCGCGCGCATCGGGCCGACCGTGTGGGAGCTGGACGGGCCGATGCCGATCGAGAACAGGTCGAAGACCGAGATGGCCACGGTGACTCCTCAATACGGGGTGGTGCGGGGAGAGGGGCGGGCACCGCGCCCACGGAGATACGGTTTTCCTCCAGTGTGCGCGGTGCCGCTCGAAGACAACTGAACTACTTGTTCAGCCCGGGGTACAGCGGGTGCTTGTCGGCGAGGGCGGTCACCCGGGCCTTGAGAGCCTCGGCGGTGGCCTCCGGGAAGGGGGAGGGCGCCTTGAGCGTCTCGGCGATCACGTCCGCGACCTCGGCGAAGTCCTCGGCCGTGAAACCGCGGGTGGCCAGGGCCGGCGTGCCGATCCGCAGACCCGACGTCACCATCGGCGGGCGCGGGTCGTTCGGGACCGCGTTGCGGTTGACCGTGATGCCGACCTCGTGGAGGCGGTCCTCGGCCTGCTGGCCGTCCAGCTCGGACTCGCGCAGGTCGACCAGGATCAGGTGCACGTCGGTGCCGCCGGTCAGGACGTTCACGCCGGCCTCGCGGGCGTCGGCCGCGGTGAGCCGCTCCGCGAGGATCCGCGCGCCCTCGACCGTACGGCGCTGGCGCTCCTTGAAGTCCTCCGAGGCGGCGACCTTGAAGGAGACCGCCTTGGCCGCGATCACGTGCTCCAGGGGACCGCCCTGGAAGCCCGGGAAGACGGACGAGTTCAGCTTCTTCGCGAAGTCCTTCTTGGCGAGGATGATGCCGCCGCGCGGGCCGCCCAGCGTCTTGTGGGTGGTGGAGGTGACGACATCGGCGAACGGCACCGGGTTCGGGTGCAGACCCGCCGCGACCAGGCCCGCGAAGTGCGCCATGTCGACCCACAGGTACGCCTCGACCTCGTCGGCGATCCGGCGGAACTCGGCGAAGTCCAGCTGACGCGGGTACGCCGACCAGCCCGCGATGATCACCTTCGGGCGGTGCTCCTTGGCGAGCCGCTCGACCTCGGCCATGTCGACCAGGCCGGCGTCGTCCACGTGGTAGGCGACCACGTCGAACTGCTTGCCGGAGAAGTTCAGCCGCATCCCGTGGGTGAGGTGGCCGCCGTGGGCCAGGTCCAGACCGAGGATGGTGTCGCCGGGCTTGGCCAGCGCGAAGAGCGCGGCCTGGTTGGCCGAGGCGCCGGAGTGCGGCTGCACATTGGCGTACTCGGCGCCGAACAGCTCCTTGATCCGGTCGATGGCGATCTGCTCGGCGACGTCGACGTGCTCGCAGCCGCCGTAGTAGCGGCGGCCCGGGTAGCCCTCGGCGTACTTGTTGGTCAGGACCGAGCCCTGGGCCTCCATCACCGCGAGCGGCGCGAAGTTCTCGGAGGCGATCATCTCCAGCGTGGACTGCTGGCGGTGCAGCTCGGCGTCGACCGCGGCGGCGATCTCCGGGTCCAGCTCGTGCAGGGACGTGTTCAGGACAGTCATACGGCTACCCCTCCTCAGCCCGCGTTCTGGGCGGTGTACTCGTCGGCCGAGAGCAGGTCGGCCGGCTCCTCGGTGACGCGGACCTTGAACAGCCAGCCGCCCTCGAAGGGAGCGGAGTTCACCAGCGACGGGTCGTCGACCACGTCCTGGTTGGCCTCGACGATCTCACCGGTGACCGGGGAGTACAGGTCGGAGACCGACTTGGTCGACTCCAGCTCGCCGCAGGTCTCGCCCGCGGTCACCGTGTCGCCGACCTCGGGGAGCTGGGCGTAGACGACGTCACCGAGCGCGTTGGCCGCGAACTCGGTGATGCCGACCGTCGCGACGCCGTCCTCGCCGGCGGCCGACAGCCACTCGTGCTCCTTGCTGTAACGCAGCTGCTGGGGGTTGCTCATGGCCTGAATTCTCCTGTACGCGAGGGTGTGCTGATGACGAGGGGACTGATGAAACCGCTGGTGGGCAGGGGTGCTGTGCCCGGCGTCACAGCTGGGCGCGCCGGGGCCCCTGGAAGATCAGTCTTTACTTCTGACGCTTGTAGAACGGCAGTGCCACGACTTCGTAGGGCTCGTGGTTGCCGCGGATGTCCACACCGACGCCCGCCGTGCCCGGCGCGGAGTGCGCCGCGTCGACGTACGCGATGGCGATGGGCTTGCCCAGCGTGGGGGAGGGGGCACCCGAGGTGACCTCGCCGACGACCTCGCCGCCGGCGACGACCGCGTACCCCGCGCGCGGGACGCGACGCCCCTCGGCCACCAGGCCGACCAGGACGCGCGGCGGGTTCTGCTCGGCGCGGGAAGCGGCCTCGGTGAGCGCCTCGCGCCCCACGAAGTCGCCCTCCTTCTCGAACTTCACCACGCGGCCGAGACCGGCGTCGAACGGGGTCAGGTCCGTGGTCAGCTCGTGCCCGTACAGCGGCATGCCGGCTTCGAGGCGCAGCGTGTCGCGGCAGGACAGGCCGCAGGGGACCAGGCCGACGCCCTCGCCGGCCTTGGTCAGCGCCTGCCAGAGCTCGACGGCGTGCTCCGGCTTCACGAACAGCTCGAAGCCGTCCTCGCCGGTGTAGCCGGTGCGCGCGATCAGGGCCGGGACGCCGGCGACCGTGCCGGGCAGGCCCGCGTAGTACTTCAGGCCGTCCAGGTCGGCGTCGGTGAGGGACTTCAGGATGCCGGGGGACTCGGGGCCCTGGACGGCGATCAGCGCGTAGGCGTCGCGGTCGTCGCGCACCTCGGCGTCGAAGCCCGCCGCGCGCTCGGTCAGCGCGTCGAGGACCACCTGGGCGTTGGAGGCGTTGGCCACGACCATGTACTCGGTCTCGGCCAGCCGATAGACGATCAGGTCGTCCAGGATGCCGCCGTCGGACTGGCAGATCATGGTGTAGCGGGCGCGGCCGACGCCGACGGAGGCGATGTTGCCGACCAGGGCGAAGTTCAGCAGGCGCGCGGCCTCGGGGCCGGTCACGGTGATCTCGCCCATGTGGGAGAGGTCGAAGAGCCCGGCCTTCGTCCGCACGGCGACGTGCTCGTCGCGCTCGGAGCCGTAGCGCAGCGGCATGTCCCAGCCCGCGAAGTCGGTCATGGTCGCACCGAGCGCGCGGTGCAGGGCGTCGAGCGCGGTGTGCCGGAGTTCGGTACTGCTCATCGGTCGGTCGTCTCCCAAAGGCATGACAGGCGAGGTCGTTCCTCCCCATCTGTCATCGGAACCTGAGAGGTTCGCCATGACCACCCCTATAGGGAGGACACGGTTTGCACCTTGGGTGGAGCCACTGTCACAGCGGCCCGCTTTTCAGATGTGCCTCGCCCGCGCGGTAACGGTGCCTGAGAGATTCAAGGGAGGGACTTGCTCCTTCGGCGCCCCGGCGCAGCTGGCTGCTGGGGACTCTCCCGCGCGGATTCAAACGGCCGGTATGCAGTTGGCGCGCACATCATTGCACGCCTCGCCCGCGCATGGCAGGGTCCGCATCTGTAACCGGGCTGTGGCAGTACGCGAACGAAAACACGAGACACCGCGCATTACCTTCTCTTTACACTCGATGGGCAGGGATTCTCCGGGCCCTAGGGGAGGACGATCACGGTGAACAGGCACACGGCGTACGCGACGACCACGGGCATCGCGATGCCCGAGCAGCCCGCGGCACCGGCCCGCGAGCGGTGCGAGGAGCGCTCCGCGGCCGTCGTCCGCGATCTGCGCGAGCGGGCCGGCCGCAGCCCGCAGGGCCTGCTCTTCGGCCCCCGCGACCTGGTCGTGATCACCGGGCTGCCCGGCAGCGGCAAGTCGACGCTGATGCACCGGGCGGTGCGGGGACTGCGCATCGACTCCCAGGACACCCGCGACCGCTGGGCGGCCCGCCTGCCCCGCTTCCTCCCGTACGCGCTCTACCGCCCCCTGGTCCGCCTCGCCCACTACGCCGGGCTGCGCCGCGCCCTGCGCACCGGCGACGGGGTCGTCGTGCACGACTGCGGTGCGCAGGCCTGGGTGCGCGACTGGCTGGCCCGCGAGGCCCGCAGGCGCGGCGGCACGCTGCACCTGCTGCTCCTCGACGTCACCCCGGGCACCGCGCGCGAGGGCCAGCGCGAGCGCGGCCGGGGCGTCTCCCGCTACGCCTTCCTGCGCCACCGCAGGGCCGCCACCCGCCTCGTGCGCGCGGTGGAACAGGGCCGCCCGCCCGCCGGCTGCGGCTCGGCGGTGCTGCTGGACCGGGCGGCGGCGGACGCGCTGCGCCACATCGGCTTCTGGCGGTGAGGCCCACGGTGGGGACGCCCTGTCACCCGCACCCGCTAGCCTTTCCAGCCACACCAGTGGTTCCCAGCAGGCGGTAGGCAGATGGACTTCCCGGCGGACATTCCCGCGGACTTCCCGGCACAGGCGCACCCCCATCCGCACGGCGGATGGCCCGGCAACGAGCTGGAGGAGGTGCTGTCGGCCTCGATCGGCGTCCCCTCGGCGGGCGGCCGCGTCATCGAGGTCCTGGGCCGCAGCTTCCTGTGGATCCCGCTGCCCAACGGCGGCGGCCCGGACAGCGGCAACCTCGACCTGCCCACGATGGAGATCGACGGCCAGGTCTACGTCCCGGTGTTCAGCTCCGAGGAGCAGTTCCGCCAGGTCGTCGGCGGCCACATCTCGTTCACCATCGCCCCCGCCGTCGAGTTCGCCCGCGGGCTGCCCCCGCAGGTGGGCATCGCCGTCAACCCCGACGGCGTGGTCGGGATCCCGCTCCCGCCCGAGGCGGTGGCCGAGCTGTGCCGCGCGGGCCGCACCCCGCTGGACGGTCCCGCCTCCGGCGGCCGCGTCCGCCTCTTCGAACCGGACTGGCAGGACGACCCGGTCGACTTCCTCGCCGCCGCCTCCGCCGAGTTCGCGGCCACGGGCGTCGTCCGCACGGCCCGCCGCTGCCTGGCCGTGATCGAGACGGCGGACCCGGTGATGTTCGTGGGCGTCGAACTCTCCCAGTGGGAGGGCGACCTGCGCGCTCAGCCCCTGGAGGCACTCGGCCGCGCCCTCGGCAAGGTCCCGCTCCCGTGGCCGGTCAACCTGGTCCTCCTGGACGTGGCCGAGGACCCGGTGGGCCACTGGCTCAGGGAGAACGTCCGGCCCTTCTTTCAGCACGGCGGCTGACGCACGGCCTACGGGCCCCGCGCTTCAGGGCGCTTAAGCTGTCTCCGAACGCGGGGAACGAATTGAAGGGGCGGTACGACAGGTGAGCCCGAGCCGCAGCGGCAGCGTCGAGCACATGCTGCGCCAAGTCACGCCCGGGCGCTACGACGCCTACGAGGCACTGCTGCGCGCGCTCGCGACACCGAACTCCGGCCAGATCTGGATGCTCCTGTGGCACGGCCAGGCCGGCTCGCCCGACGCCCAGTACGGAAACATGGAGGTCGACGGCTTCGGCTACGCCCCCTGTGTGACCTCCGCGCAGGAGCTGTCGGCCAGCGGCTGGAACCGGTCGTACGAGGTCGTCGACGGGCTTGACGTGGCCCGCACCCTCTATCCGGACCAGTACGGCCTCTGGCTCAACCCGCACGCCCCGGGCGGCGGCGTCGGCGTCCCCTGGCTGGACCTGCGCCGCATCGCCACCGGCCTGGACCGCCAGCCCGCCGGCCCGCTGCGCCTGTCGGAGCCCGGCATCGAGATCCCCCAGTTCTACGCCCTGCTCACGCAGAACGCCCATCGCACCCCGGCGATCCGCTCCCTGCGCCGCGCCTGGGTGCAGCCGGCGCTCGGCGCGCCGTACCTCGCGATCGGCCTGGACGTCTACGACACCAGGCCGCCCGCCGTCGACTCGGTGCGCGCGATGATGCAGCAGTCCGTCGGAGCGGTCCCGGACGGACTCCCGGTGTCGACCGTGGCGATGACCGACGAGTACGACCCGGTCGTGATGTGGATGCGGGAGAACGCCCGCCCCTTCTACGACCGTGAGGCGCACGCCCCCCAGCCGCCGGCCCCGGCCGCCGGTTACGGTTACCCACCGGCACACGGCGGCTACTGACGTACAACCGAACCGAGCCCGAAGGGCCCGTTTTTCGGTCTCCCCACAGTTTTTACGTCCCCGACACATCTCTGCGCGCGTAGACAGAGATCCAACACGGCGAAGCGCGCAAAATCGCCGTTGTGTCCTAACTGTCCGGTGTCCGAGAGGCATTACCCGCTGTTCGGATAACGGAATCCCCTTCACTGCATCACGGTTGCGCATACTTTCGCCATCAGCTCTGGCGGGTGATCGCGGCCACGCTGAAGACTCGCGACTCAGACACCGGGTCGGTCGATCCGGTGATCGATGGCAAGTCGACAAAGCCGCAATCCGCGGCAGGCGCAGGCCGGTCACCACCGGCGAGAGGGGTCGGGTTCACTGTGACCGCACCGATCGAGACCACCGGGGCCGAGGCCGAGACCCCGCCCGAGGCTGTGCTCGCCGGGGTCAAGAAAGCCCAGATCGAAGGGCGTTCGCTCTCGCAGATCGCCTGGACTCGGTTCAAGCGGGACAAGCTGGCCGTGGCGGGTGGCGTCGTCGTCATCCTGCTCGTGCTGATGGCGGTGCTCGCGAAGCCGATCGAGTGGGTTTTCGGTCTGGACCCCAACCAGTTCCACCAGGACCTCATCGACCCGGCCCTGCTGGCCCCCAAGGGCAGCTGGGGCGGTATGAGCTGGGCCCACCCGCTGGGCGTGGAGCCGCAGTACGGCCGCGACATGCTCGCCCGCATCATCGAGGGCTCCTGGGTCTCGCTGCTGGTCGCCGGTGGAGCCACTGTGCTGTCGGTGCTCATCGGTACCGTGCTCGGCGTGGTCGCCGGCTACTACGGCGGCTGGGTCGACAGCGTCATCAGCCGGCTGATGGACACCTTCCTGGCGTTCCCGCTGCTGCTGTTCGCCATCGCCATCTCGGCCTCCGTGCAGGACGGTTTCTTCGGGTTCAACGGGCTGTCGCTGCGCATCGGCGTGCTGATCTTCGTGATCGGCTTCTTCAGCTGGCCGTACATCGGCCGTATCGTCCGCGCCCAGACGATGAGCCTCGCACGGCGCGAGTTCGTGGAGGCGGCCACCAGTCTGGGCGCCCGCGGCCCGTACATCCTGTTCCGCGAGCTGCTCCCCAATCTCGTCGCGCCGATCCTCGTCTACTCGACGCTGATCATCCCGACGAACATCCTCTTCGAGGCCGCGCTGAGCTTCCTCGGAGTCGGTATCGCACCGCCGCAGGCTTCTTGGGGCGGAATGCTCAGCAATGCTGTGGATCTCTACACCGCAGATCCGCAGTTCATGTTCGTGCCCGGACTGGCGATCTTCATCACCGTTCTGGCATTCAACCTGCTGGGTGACGGGCTGCGTGACGCGCTCGACCCTCGCAGCAAGTGATCCAACGATCGAGGGGGCATTCCTCACGTGAAGACGAGAAGGGTTACCGCCGCCGTGGCGACGGTCCTGGCGGTCTCGCTCGGCGCTGCCGCGTGCGGCGGCGGTAACGACAGCAAGAACAACAACGGTGGTGGCAGCAGCGGCGCGAAGGACTCGGCGCTGAACTCCATCGTCAACGCGTCGAGCAAGAAGGGAGGGACGGTCAACCTTGAGGACTCCGACGTTCCGGACTCCCTCGACCCGGGCAACACGTACTACGGCTTCGTGCAGAACTTCTCGCGTCTGTACGCCCGTACGCTCGTCACGTTCAAGCCGGCTGCCGGCAAGGACGGCCTGACCGTCGTCCCCGACCTCGCCGACTCCCTCGGCAAGGCCAGCGCCGACGCCAAGACCTGGACGTACCACCTGCGTTCGGGCCTGAAGTTCGACGACGGCACGCCGATCACGTCCAAGGACGTCAAGTACGCGGTCGAGCGCTCCAACTTCGCGCCCGAGGCCCTGTCCAACGGTCCGACGTACTTCAAGGCGTACCTGAAGGGCGGCGACAAGTACAAGGGCCCCTACAAGGACAAGAAGGGCCTCGACTCGATCGAGACCCCGGACGACCAGACGATCGTCTTCCACCTGGCCAAGCCCTTCGCCGACTTCGACTACCTGGCGACCTTCTCCCAGACGGCCCCCGTGCCGCAGGCGAAGGACGACGGCGCGAAGTACGTCCAGCACATCGTGTCCTCGGGCCCCTACAAGTTCGCCTCGTACGAGGAGGGCGCCAGCGCCTCCCTCGTCCGCAACCCGAACTGGGACCCGAAGTCGGACCCGATCCGCAAGGCGCTGCCGGACAAGATCAACGTCAAGTTCAAGGTCAACCCGGTCACGGTCGACAACGACCTGCTCGCCGACAAGATCACGGCCGACATCACCGGCGCCGGTGTGCAGCCGCAGACCCAGCCGAAGATCCTGAACGGCAAGTACGCCAAGCAGACGGACAACTCGTACGCGGGCGCCACGGGCTACATGGCCCTGAACCTGCACGTCGCCCCGTTCGACAACGTCCACTGCCGCAAGGCCGTCCAGTGGGCCCTCGACAAGCAGTCGGTCATCGACGCCATGGGCGGCTCGCCCAAGGGTGACGTGGCCACCACGCTGCTGCCGCCGTCGGTCAACGGCTACACCAAGTTCGACAGCTACGCCACGGCGGGCCACAAGGGTGACGTGGCCAAGGCCAAGGACGAGCTGAAGCAGTGCGGCAAGCCGAGCGGCTTCTCCACCACGCTGACGGCCCGCGCCGACCGCCCCGCCGAGGTCGCGGCCGCCACGGCCATCCAGAACTCGCTCAAGGGTGCCGGCATCAAGGTCGACATCAAGCAGTTCCCCTCCGGCAAGTACTTCTCCAACTTCGCCGGTGTCCCGAGCTACGTCCACCAGCACAAGCTCGGCATGATGATGATGGCGTGGGGCGCCGACTGGCCGACCGGCTACGGCTTCCTGGACCAGATCATCGACGGTTCGGCCATCAAGCCCTCGGGCGGCAACAACCTGATGGAGCTGAACGACCCGAAGATCAACAAGGCTCTGTCCGACGCCATCTCGAACACCGACTCCTCGGCCCGCACCAAGGCCTGGGGCGACATCGACAAGCTGGTCATGGACAACGCCTCGGTCGTCCCGCTGATCTACCGCAAGAACCTGCTGATCAGGCCTACGTCCGCGACCAACGTCACGGTCACGCAGGCGTACCTCGGCATGTACGACTACACGCTGCTGGGCTCCTCGAAGTAACAGCAGGCCGGATACCCCTGAAAGGCAGGTGAAGGCACCGGGCGGCCGGGACGGACACACTCCGTCCCGGCCCCCCGGAGCCGGACAGCTGTGGCTGCGTACATCATCCGACGCGTCTTCGGCGCTTTGGTGCTGCTGCTGGTGGTCAGCGCAGTCACCTTCGCAATCTTCTTCCTGGTCCCCCGCCTGGGCGGCCAGACGGCCACCCAGCTGGCCACCCAGTACGTCGGCAAGGACGCCAACCCCGAGTCCATCGCCGCGATCAAGAGGAACCTGGGCTTCGACCAGCCCATCTACATTCAGTACTGGGACTACATCAAGGGCCTGTTCGTGGGCGCCGACTACAAGTTCGGTCCGGACGCGACGCACTGCAACGCCCCCTGCTTCGGGTACTCCTTCAAGAGTCATGTCGAGGTGTGGCCGCAGCTCACGCAGCGGATCCCGGTCTCCTTCTCGCTGGCCGTCGGCGCGGCCGTGATCTGGCTGATCTTCGGTGTCACCACCGGCGTCATCTCGGCGCTGCGCAAGGGCAAGCCCGTCGACCGCATCTCGATGTTCATCGCGCTCGCCGGCGTCTCGCTCCCGATCTTCTTCACCGGCCAGGTCATCAACGTCCTGTTCATCTACCAGTGGCCCATCTGGGACAGCACCGACTACGTGCCCTTCACCCAGAACCCGGGTGAGTGGGCCTGGCACCTGCTGCTGCCCTGGGTCAGCCTCGCGTTCCTCTTCTCCGCCACCTACGCCCGGCTCACCCGGGCGGGCATGCTGGAGACGATGAGCGAGGACTACATCCGGACGGCCCGCGCCAAGGGTCTGCGGGAGAGCACGGTCGTCACCAAGCACGGCCTGCGCGCCACCCTCACCCCGATCGTCACCATCTTCGGCATCGACTTCGGCACCCTCATCGGTACCGCGGTCCTCACCGAGACGGTCTTCTCGCTCCAGGGCATCGGCGCGTACTCGATCCAGGCCATCAAGGACAACGACCTGCCCATCGTGATGGCCGTGACCCTGGTCGCCGCCTTCTTCATCGTCTTCTCCAATCTGGTCGTCGACCTGGTGTACGCAGCCATCGACCCCCGCGTGAGGTACTCGTGAGCAAGCTCGAAAAGGCGGCACTGGGCGAACCGGCCACGGACGTCGCCGCCCCTTCCGACGCCCAAGACGCGTTCCTCTCCGTTCGCGATCTGCGCATCCACTTCAGCACCGACGACGGTCTGGTCAAGTCCGTGGACGGCGTCAGCTTCGACGTGAAGCGCGGCCAGACCCTGGGCATCGTGGGCGAGTCGGGCTCCGGCAAGTCCGTGACGTCCCTCGGCCTCATGGGTCTGCACCGCGCGGCCAACGCCACGGTCTCCGGCCAGGTGTGGCTGGACGGCCAGGAGCTGATCGGCGCCGACCCGGACGAGGTACGCCGGCTGCGCGGCCGCAAGATGGCGATGATCTTCCAGGACCCGCTGTCGGCGATGCACCCGTACTACAAGGTCGGGACCCAGATCGTCGAGGCCTACCGGGTCCACAACAAGGTCAGCAAGAAGGTGGCCCGCACGCGCGCCATCGAGATGCTCGACCGAGTGGGCATCCCCGAGCCGGACAAGCGCATCGACGGCTACCCGCACGAGTTCTCCGGCGGTATGCGCCAGCGCGCCATGATCGCGATGGCGCTGGTCAACAACCCCGAACTGCTCATCGCGGACGAGCCGACGACCGCCCTCGACGTGACCGTCCAGGCGCAGATCCTCGACCTGATCCGGGACCTGCAGAAGGAGTTCGGCTCCGCGGTCATCATGATCACGCACGACCTCGGCGTGGTCGCCGAGATCGCCGACGACGTCCTGGTGATGTACGGCGGCCGGTGCGTGGAGCGCGGACCGGTCGGGGAGATCTTCGACCAGCCGCAGCACCCGTACACCTGGGGCCTGCTCGGCTCGATGCCGCGCATCGACCGCGAGACCGCCGACCGGCTCACCCCGGTCAAGGGCCAGCCGCCGAGCCTCATCAACGTCCCCTCGGGCTGTGCCTTCCACCCGCGCTGCCCGTACGCGGACCTTCCCAAGGGGAACGTCACCCGCACGGTGCGTCCCGAGCTGGAGCAGGTGGAGGGCGGCCACTGGTCCGCCTGCCACCTCTCGGCGGAGGACCGTACGCGGATCTGGACCGAAGAGATTGCGCCGAAGCTGTGAGTGAGACGAACAAGAAGGACACCGCCGGGACGGCTGCGGTCCCGCATCAGGCGTCGGCCCCCGAGGACGGCTCCGCCGAGCGTGAGGTGCTGCTCCGGGTCAAGGGCCTGACGAAGCACTTCCCGATCAAGAAGGGCCTCCTGCAGCGCCAGGTCGGCGCCGTGAAGGCCGTCGACGGCATCGACTTCGAGGTGCGCAAGGGCGAGACCCTGGGCGTCGTCGGCGAGTCGGGCTGCGGCAAGTCGACCATGGGCCGGGTCATCACCCGGCTCCAGGACCCGACCAGCGGCTCGATCGAGTTCGAGGGCCGGGACATCACGCGGCTGAGCACCGGGAAGATGCGCCCGATGCGCCGCGACGTCCAGATGATCTTCCAGGACCCGTACGGCTCCCTGAACCCCCGGCACACCATCGGCTCGATCGTCTCGGCGCCCTTCCGGCTCCAGGGCGTCGAGCCCGAGGGCGGGGTGAAGAAGGAGGTCCAGCGGCTCCTGGAGCTGGTCGGCCTCAACCCCGAGCACTACAACCGCTATCCGCACGAGTTCTCCGGCGGTCAGCGCCAGCGCATCGGCATCGCCCGTGCGCTCGCCCTGAAGCCGAAGCTGGTCGTGGCGGACGAGCCGGTCTCCGCGCTGGACGTGTCGATCCAGGCGCAGGTGGTCAACCTCATGGACGACCTCCAGCAGGAACTGGGCCTCACCTACGTGATCATCGCCCACGACCTCTCGGTCGTCCGGCACGTGTCGGACCGCATCGCGGTGATGTACCTCGGCAAGATCGTCGAGCTCGCCGACCGCGCCTCGCTGTACGAGGCTCCGATGCACCCGTACACCAAGGCGCTGATGTCGGCGGTGCCGGTCCCGGACCCGTCCCGCCGGGGTGCCAAGAGCGAGCGCATCCTGCTCCGCGGTGACGTGCCGTCCCCGATCGCGCCTCCCTCCGGCTGCCGGTTCCACACCCGCTGCTGGAAGGCGACGGAGATCTGCAGGACGACCGAGCCGCAGCTCGTCGAGCTGAAGATCGGCCAGCGCGTCGCCTGCCACCACCCGGAGAACTTCGCCGACCAGGCGCCGCAGGACACGGTCCTGCTCTCCGCGGCGAAGGAGGCCTCGGAGCTGGTCCCGGACGCGGTCCTGGAGGAGTCGGCGGCGGTGACGGAGGCGGCCACGGAGGCCGCGGAGGCTTCGGAGACCGCCGAGGACACGACGTCCGAGGCCAAGACCGACGCCGCTCCGGCGGCTGACGCCGAGGCCGAGGCCGAGACCGCGGAGGAGGCCCCCGCCGAGGCGGCGGCGGCCGACGCCGAGGAATCCACGGCGGACGCCGAAGCGGCGGAGTCGACCGACAAGTAGGGCGAGAAACGGGAGAGCGCGACCAGGGTCCGGGTCGGGGTCTTCTGGTTTTTTCGGCAGGAAACGGCCGCGGAAG